>JAJYBQ010000282.1 GCA_021778935.1 Pseudomonadota bacterium
CCAGGTGGTCTGGGTGCTGGAAGCCGCGGGTTTCAGCGCCGGCGCGCCTGATATGACCTTTCAGCACTATATCAAATCGCTGCGCAAGATCGGCCTTCCGTTCCGGCGCGGCGAACCGGGTCTCGATCACGGCAGGCTCGCGCATTACGCCTTCGACCACTTGATGGATCTCGCGGTGGCCCTGCACCTGCGGGTCTATGGCACGCTGCCCGATCCGGTGGCGGAAGGGCTAATCGCCGCGCGGGCGACGCTGCACGGATTTTACCGGCGCGCCTATCTCGAACACGCCACCGGGCTCGGCACGCGGATCGAGGTGACCGCCCAGGGCCGAACCGGGTTTGCGATGCGTGGCGTCTGGCTCGACCTGCGGTTGCGCTATGCTGGCGGGCGCTGCCTGGGTTTCGGCCCGCCGCGGATTTTGTCTCCGTTCGAGGCGCTTCGGGTGTTCGCGACCGCCGAGGAGGCTGCGCGCACCCATCCCCCCTTCAACCTGTCAGAACTGGCGGTCCGGCTGGTCGAAGCGTCGCTGCGGTGCCCCGGGATGCGCGGGGTGCATCCGGCCCGGCGCGCAGTGGGACGATCGGGGCCAGCGGCGGCTCCATCCCGGCCGTGATCGCACCCGTCGCGGGGACCGGGGCGGGCCCTATGACGGTGCCAGTCGCACGACGCTTGACGATTGCGGAACGGAGGGGATAGCGTTTCAAACTGACGAAAGGGGATGGGGTTCCCCGTGTAACCGCCGCACGGCTGATGACCCCTGCAATGAGCGTGGAGGCGCGCGATGCAGGTCGTCTGGTCGATCCACCGGGATACGCGCGGCGCCGTTCCCGTCGTGGCGGGGGTGGTCTCCAGCGGGTCGCTGGCAAATTCGGTCTGGTACGGTGCGTTGCGCCGGATGATTCTCGGCGTGGACCGATTGCTGCAGCGATACTATGGCGTCCGTGCGTTCACCGACGATCCCGCGTGCCTGCTGCGTGTCGCGCCCGGAACCGCTGCCACGATGGCCCGGCTGGCGGATGAGACGCGGCTCCTGCCGGGAAACCCAATCCTGGAACTGCATCTATGGAACGAACAACTGCCGCGCCGTCGCGGCGGTGACGGACTGAGCTGGGCGGTGCGGTTCCGCACCATGCTCGACCATTCGCTTCGCTTGCTGGCGACGGAGGTCGCGACCGACCCGGCCCTGGCCGACATACGCGCCTTGCGTGCCGATACCGCGTTTGTCACCCGGGGCCGCGGACGCAGGCTGGCGCGGATCGCAACAGCGTATGGCTTCGCCGCGCCGACAGGCGACGCCGATGGTACAGTGCGCCTGCACCGCCACCTGGGCGAGGACTTGCTCGTTTGGGCCCTTGCGCTTGCCTGCAACCCGCTCAGCCTGCGTGGGAAGCTCCTGCGGCGTGAACGACACGAGCTCTGGATCTCACGCGACGAGCTTTTGCGCCGATATGGCGCTGCACCGGCGCGCGACGATCGCTTACCGGCGTCGGTCATGGCTCGGAAGGCTGCTGCCTGAACGTCTGCGGCCGTACCTCAGCCGGTCGCGTGAGGGTTGACGATTGCGGAACGGCCGGTCTACTCTGCAAAGCTGACGAAAGGGGATGGGGTTCCCCGTGTAACCGCCGTTCGGCTGATGACCCCTGTCACTATGATCGGGCGCGCCTGCGCGCCCGGGGGAGGGACAGGCCGATGACAAGCGACACCAGGGCGCCGCAGCCGAGCGACCCCATCGAGCGGTTGCTGGCCGATCCGCTGGTCTGCTTGGTGATGACGGCGGATCGGGTCGATCCCCACCGCCTTCGGGAACAATTACGAGAAACCGCCGGCCTCCGCCTTGCCCTGCGCCAGGCGGTCCTGGGCACGGCCGAGGTCGAGGTCAGCTTGGCGCCCGACGCTGCCGGCCCCTATCGCCCGGCGGTCGGCATCGCGCTGTTCAACGACCGCGGCGAGGTCTTCGTCGGCCGCCGCCTCGATCGTGCGCAGGACGGTTGGCAAATGCCACAGGGCGGGATCGAGCCAGGCGAGGCGCCATTGGACGCCGCGCTGCGGGAGTTGCGCGAAGAGATCGGCACCGACAAGGCGACGGTGATCGTGGAAAGCCGCAGTTGGATGCGCTACGAATTGCCCGCGCATCTGATTGGCCAGGTCTGGGGCGGACGCTGGCGCGGGCAGCAGCAGAAATGGTTCGCGATGCGCTTCCGGGGTCAGGACTCCGAGATCAATCTTGCCACTCCGCACCCCGAGTTCGCGGACTGGCGCTGGGCGCCAGCCGCGTGGGTGCCGGAGCTGATCGTCGGTTTCAAGCGGCAGCTGTACCTCGCGGTCCTGCAAGAGTTCGGTCATCTGGCTACCCCCGATGGAACCACCCAAGATGCCGCCGGATCTCCAAGCTGACCGCAGCGCCCTGGATGAGGCGCTCGCCGACCTGCGCGCGCTCGCGCACACGGACCGCGGCGTGTTGGAGGCGATCGCCTGCGGCGCGGTCGCTGTTCCTCCGTTGCGGGCGCTCCTGTTCGCGCCGGAGCCCAGTGGGCTGTTCGTCCCTCGCTGTGCCGCCGTGGTGGCGCTGGCCGCGCTGGGGGCGAAGGACGTGCTGATCGACTTCCTGGCCGCCTCCCATCAGATCGCCGATCCGGTGAGCCGTGTCGGGACCGAAGCGGTGATGGACTGCGCGGCGCGCGCCCTGACGCCGTCGGAGAACCCGCGCCTGCCCGTGCTGCTGCGGCACCTGGCCGAAACAAGGCTGCTGCCCGGCGCGATCGAATGGCTGGGCGCGCATGGACGGATCGAGGCGCTGCCCTGCCTGATCCGCGCGCTGGGCGACGACGTGGCCTTTCCATCCGCCATCACGGCCCTGCACA
>JAJYBQ010000035.1 GCA_021778935.1 Pseudomonadota bacterium
TCGCCAAATGGTAGGTGATTGCGGCGATGAGCCCGGTCCTGGCCGGACAAGTCACGCGCAAGCGGTAGCTGTTCGCCGTCCGGGTGGAGTACGCCATCGGGACAAGGTTCGCCCCTCCGAATGAAGGAGCGCGCAGAAGAAGAGTGGTGGCGGATCAGGGACTCGAACCCCGGACACAAGGATTATGATTCCTCTGCTCTAACCAGCTGAGCTAATCCGCCGAAGGCGCGAAGTATAGCGGAACCCCACAGCGCACGCTCGTGCGGGCGCCCGGCGTCGGGCTCGGTTCCATGGCGCGGGGGACGCTACCGGAAACGGGCTTGACGGCGGGCATGAAGAAATTTACAGTGATACTGGATTTTCATTCAGTATCGCCTCGGCGGGAGAAATCATGGACGACGGAAGGAGCGCCCTCGTGGCGGAAAATAAGGAACGGCAGAAAGCACTCGCGGCTGCGCTGGCGCAAATCGAGAAGCAGTTCGGCAAGGGGTCGATCATGCGCCTCGCCGACGGAGAGGTCGTCGAAGATATCCAGACGGTATCCACCGGATCGCTGGGTCTGGATATCGCCCTCGGTGTCGGTGGTTTGCCGCGTGGACGCGTAGTGGAGATCTACGGGCCGGAATCCTCCGGCAAGACCACGCTCACGCTGCAGGTGATCTCCGAGATGCAGAAGATGGGGGGAACCTGCGCGTTCATCGACGCCGAGCATGCGCTCGACTCCCAGTATGCGCAGAAACTGGGGGTCAATCTGCAGGAACTCCTCATTTCCCAGCCCGACACCGGCGAACAGGCGTTGGAGATCGTCGATGCGTTGGTGCGTTCCGGCTCGGTCGACCTGATCGTGATCGATTCCGTGGCGGCGCTTACACCCAAGGCGGAAATCGAAGGGGAGATGGGCGATGCGCTCCCTGGCCTGCAGGCGCGCCTGATGAGCCAAGCATTGCGCAAGCTCACGGCGACCATCAAGCGTAGCAATTGCCTGGTGATTTTCATCAACCAGATCCGCATGAAGATCGGTGTGATGTTCGGCAATCCCGAAACTACGACGGGGGGAAACGCTCTGAAGTTTTATGCCTCCGTGCGCCTGGATATCCGCCGCGTGGGTTCGATCAAAAAGGGCGACGAAGTGATCGGCTCGGAAACCCGGGTCAAGGTCGTCAAGAACAAGGTGGCGCCGCCGTTCAAACAGGCCGAGTTCGACATCCTCTACGGCGAGGGGATCTCCCGGGAAGGAGAAATTCTCGACATCGGCAGTCAGCAGAGCGTCGTGGAAAAATCGGGCGCCTGGTATGCCTACGGTGGCGATCGGATCGGTCAGGGCAAGGACAATGCCCGCGAGTTCTTGCGTGCCAACCCCGACATCGCGATCGAGATCGAAAACAAGATTCGGGAGCGGTTGGGGATCACGCCCCGGAATACCGTGGACGGGCAGTAGAGCGAGGCGCGTTTGCCATGTCTTCCCCCTCGGCCGAACCTTCCTCGATGCCGGATCCGGGCGATTCTTCCCGCCCGCAGGGGCGGGAAGGCAATGAGGGTGTAACACCTCGGAAGTCGCCATGGCAAGTCGCGCTCGCTGCCTTGGCTCGCCGCGAGTATGCCCGTGCCGAACTGGAGCGATTGCTGCTCCGGAAGCTGGGGGCCGAAGGAAAATCGGGGGCGGACTCTGCATTCGAAGGGATTTCGGACGAGATCGCGCGCACACTCGACCGGTTGCGGGACCGGGGTTTTCTCTCCGACGCCCGCATGGCGCAGGCCTGGACGCGATCCCGCGGCGCGCGCTATGGACGCCGGCGTCTTCGTCAGGAACTCGCGTGGAAGGGGGTGGACGACGGGGCCATCTCGGCTGCGCTGCCCTCCGTCGACGAGGAAGAGAGGGTGGCGCTCGCGCTTTGGCAAAAAAGATTCGGACATCCCGCCGCAACGCCACAGGAACGTGCCCGCCAGAGCCGCTTTCTGATCGCGCGCGGATTCGATGTCGAAATCGTTCGCCGGATCGTCAACGGACCGGCCCACGAAGCAGCCTGAGTTTTCCCGGGTTGCAAACGTCATTTAGTATTGGGGTCTGCCCGCATGAGCGGAGTGGAGACCCCCTTGAAAATCCACGAATACCAAGCTAAAGAGATCTTGCGGCGTTTCGGCGTGCCGGTACCCCGGGGGGAGCCCGCGTTCAGCGTGACCGAGGCGGTCGATGCGGCGCGCCGACTCGGTGGCCCGGTGTGGGTCGTCAAGGCACAGATCCATGCCGGAGGGCGCGGCAAAGGCGGCGGGGTGAGACTCGCCCGTTCACTTGATGAAGTGCGCGCCCATGCGCAGGACATGCTCGGCATGCAGCTGATCACCCACCAGACGGGACCGCACGGCCAGACGGTTCGCCGACTGCTCATCGAGGAGGGGGCGGACATTCGCAAGGAACTGTACGCCGGTCTCGTTCTGGATCGGTCGGCACAGAAGGTCTGCCTCATGGCGTCCCGCGAAGGGGGCGTGGAAATCGAGGAGGTCGCGGCGCATGCCCCGGAGAAGATTCACCGGGTACTCATCGACCCGGTGGCCGGGTTGACGGACGTACAGGCGGAAGCCATGGCGCGCGATATCGGAATTCCGGACGCGTCGCTGGGGGCTGCGCGGCAGGCGCTGCAGGGCTTGTCCCGCGCATATTGGGAGTGCGACGCGACGCTCGCCGAAGTCAACCCGCTCGTGCTCACCGGCGACGGTGGCATCGTTGCCCTCGATGCGAAGTTCAATTTTGATGCCAACGCGCTCTATCGCCATCCCGAACTTGTCGCGCTGCGCGACATGGACGAAGAGGATCCGGCGGAAATGGAAGCGTCGAAATTCGATCTCTCCTATATTCAACTGGATGGCAATATCGGTTGCCTCGTCAATGGCGCCGGTCTTGCCATGGCGACGATGGATACGATCAAGCTCTACGGCGGCACGCCGGCAAATTTTCTCGACGTAGGGGGTGGCGCTACGGTGGAGAAAGTCACGGAGGCGTTCAAGCTCATGCTGCACAACCCCGACTGCAAGGCGATTCTGGTCAATATCTTTGGCGGAATCATGAAGTGCGACACCATCGCCGAAGGCATCATCGCCGCGTCGCGCGCCGTGCACCTCGCAGTGCCCCTGGTGGTTCGCATGAAAGGGACGAACGAGGAGCTGGGCCGCGGGATGTTGGCGGAATCGGGCCTGCCGATCATCTCCGCCAACACCATGGCCGAAGCGGCGCAGCGTGTGGTGGCAGCGGTTTCCGGTGCCGGAAGCGTGGCGACCCTGGCCGGGGGGCAGATATGAGCATCCTGATCGACCGCAACACCCGCGTGGTCACCCAGGGGATCACTGGCAAGACGGGTCAGTTCCATACCCGCGGTTGTCGTGATTACGCGTTCGGGCGGGAGTGCTTCGTGGCCGGGGTCAATCCCAGGAAGGCCGGGGAAGACTTCGATGGCGTCCCCATTTATGGCACGGTGCGGGAAGCCAAGGAGCAGACGGGCGTCAACGCCTCGGTCATCTACGTGCCGCCCGCCGGCGCGGCAGACGCAATCTGGGAGGCGGTGGAGGCGGAACTGGACATCGTGGTCTGCATCACCGAGGGAATCCCTGTGCGCGACATGATCCTCGTCCGCGACCGGATGCGGAAGGCGGGTTCGAGGACGGTTCTTCTGGGGCCGAACTGCCCCGGCCTGATCACTCCGGACGAAATCAAGATCGGCATCATGCCCGGGCATATCCATCGCCGAGGACGTATCGGTGTGGTGTCGCGTTCGGGGACGCTCACGTACGAGGCGGTGGCGCAGTTGACCGAACTGGGCCTGGGGCAGTCGAGCGCAGTCGGAATCGGCGGAGATCCGGTAAACGGCCTGAAACATGTCGACGTGCTGCGGCGATTCAATGACGATCCCGAAACCGATGCCGTCATCATGATCGGCGAAATCGGTGGCAACGACGAGGAGATCGCCGCGGCATGGGCCCGGCAGCACATGAAAAAGCCGGTGGTTGCGTTCATCGCCGGTGTCACCGCGCCCCCGGGAAAGCGCATGGGGCATGCCGGCGCGATCATTTCCGGCGGCCACGGGACCGCCCAGGAAAAAATGGACGCGCTGGAGGCGGCGGGGATTCCCACCACCAGGAATCCTTCCGAGTTGGGCAAGCTATTGCAGAGCGCTCTTTAGGGCGCGCAGGCTGCGAAAAAGGCGAAACGCACGATGCCCGGAAGCCTTGCGCTGCGGTTTGCGATCAAAAGTCATCCGGGCATGATCCGGCCCCTCAACGAGGACGCCGTAGGCGCGGATCCGGCGATCGGCCTGTTTGTCGTTGCCGATGGGCTGGGGGGCTATAACGCCGGCGAGATTGCCGCAACGATGGCGGTCAGCCGTCTGTTGGGTGACCTCGGTCGGGGCCTGACGGCGGCGGTCTGCTTTTCCAAGACCTACGACCCTGCGGTCGCCTTGCGCCGAACATTGTTTGCGTTGAATGCCGAAATATTTCGTGCGGCGTTGCAGAGCACCATGTATGAAGGCATGGCGACGACGGTGATCGCGGCCTGGCTGCTGGGCAGCCGGATGTGGGTGGCGCATGCCGGGGATTCCCGGCTTTATCGCTTGCGCGAAGGTATTCTGGATCAGATCACGAAAGATCATTCCTTTTCGCAGGAGTTGCTCGATGCTGGCATGATCACCGTCGAAGAGGCGCGTACCTTGCCGGCGAAAAACCTCGTCACCCGTGCGATCGGGACATCGCCCCACTGTGAGCCCGAAGTCCGCGACTACGACGTCCAGCGGGGCGACCTGCTGCTCCTTTGTTCCGATGGTCTGACCGAGATGGTTGCGGAGGCGCGGATCCGCTCCCTGTTGTGCGCGTGCGACGGCGATCTTGCGGCCACTGCCCGCCGGCTGATCGACGCAGCCAACGAGGCCGGGGGGCGGGACAATTGCTCCGTGATCCTGGTCCAGGTCGACCGCGCCGGCGCGACCTACGAGGATGACTCGCCGGCGCTTTCGTAATCTCCGGGACTTGCCCGGGCGGTTGGCGGGAACGCGTGCGGATTTTTGCGCTACGCCGACGAGTCCGGTTGTTTTGGCCTCCTGAATCGAGTAGCCTTGTCGGCGCGGGGGGGTTCCGTTTCGTGTTTCTTTACCAGGCGGGCAGAGAGATCTGGATATGTCGAAGTTGATTCTGAGTCTGGATGGCGTCGTGCTGCGCGAAGTCGCCCTGACCAAGGATCGCGAGACGATCGGGCGCCGCTCGCACAATGATGTGGTGATCGACAATCTTGCGGTGAGCGGGGAGCATGCCGTCATCGTCAAGACGGGTGACAGCACGTACATCGAAGATCTCGGATCGACCAACGGGACGACGGTAAACGGGCAGCCGATCAAGCGGCACCTGCTGCGGAACGGCGACACCATCGAGGTCGGCAAGTACCGCTTGCGGTATCTGCTCGATGCCGGGATGGGCGATGCGCCGGGGGGCGTCGACATCGACACCCAGCAGCCGCTGGCGCGGGAGTTCTACAGTCCGGGGCCCGCCACGATTCAGGTGCGGCCGCCGGGAGAGCCGACCGCCACGCCTCAGGCGCCGGCGACCATCCGTATCCTTACCGGCGGGAACGCAGGGCGGGAGATGGCTCTCGTCAAGGCGTTGACCACGGTCGGTCGCCCCGGTAGCCAGGTTGCCGTCATCACGCGGCGTCCAACGGGATATTTCATCGCCCATGTCGAGGGAGACGTGTTTCCCGCCGTCAACGGCCGCAACCTGGGTTCGGCTGCGCATCCGCTGCACAACGGCGACGTGATCGAGCTCGCCGGAGTGCAGATGGAATTCTGTTTTCCGGATTCGCGACAGCCGGTCCAGAACGCCGCGTAATCGGCGCCTTCCGGCGTTGCCGTGCTCCTCCGCTACGGGCCGGCTCTCACTCCATCGTGAAATAGAATCGCCGGCGTGCGAAAGCCCCCCGGCGGCGATCGGGGTTGCGGGGAACGGTCGAAAACTCAGCGAGAGGGAGCAGGGATGCAAAGGAACGGCGGATTCGCCAAGGCGGCGGAGGCGTTGTGCAAGGCAATATGGGTGGGGGGCGTCCTGGTGTCTGCGGCTGCGGTGCAACCCGCGTTGGCAGGCGAGGTTTCGTCCGCGTCGTTCGCGCAGTGGGTGACGACGCTAAGGCAGCACCCGGATGACGAGGCGCTGCGCACGCGGATCATTGCCGCTGCACGCCGGCGGGCGCCTGCGGTTCCCGAACCGGCGCGACGGGAGTTCATCCGGGGCAATACCGCAATGGCGAGCGACCTGGGGACGTATGGCGCCGAGCGCGCGATTCGCAGTTACGAAAAGGCACTAGCCCTGGCGCCATGGTGGGCCGAGGCATACCGCAACCTTGCAAAGGCGCAGGAAGCGGCCAAGGATTATTCGGGGGCGATCGACGCGTTGCACCGGTATCTGCAGACCGGACCGGACAAGGCGCAGGCGCGGCAGGTTCAGGACCACATTTACGTGCTCGAGGAAAGGCGCGATGAGATGCGCGATCTGGCCACGCACCCGGCCGCCGCCATACCAGCCGCGGCGACGCCGGCTGTCGCGGCTCCGGTAGCCCCGGCGGTTGTCGTCGCGCAGCCGGCGCCCGCGGTCGTTACCCTGGCGAGCGCCGCAATGAAACTGGGAACGGCGTTTCGGGATTGCCCGGACTGTCCGGAGATGGTTGCCGTCACGCCCGGGTACGCGATGGGAAAGTATCTGGTCACCCAGAGGCAATGGCGCGACGTGATGGGCAGCAACCCCAGCTTTTTCCGGCAGTGCGGCGATGATTGCCCGGTGGAGCAGGTGAGTTGGGACGACGTCCAGGAGTTCCTGGCCAGGCTCGACGAAAAAACCGGCAGGCACTACCGCCTCCCCACGGAAGCGGAATGGCGGTTCGCGTGCCACGCCGGCTCGTCGACGAAATACTGCGGTAGCCAGCAATATCCGGATGTCGCCTGGTTCGCCGGCAATGGTGGCGGTCGCACCCACCCCGTAGGCCAGAAACGACCCAACGCGCTGGGCCTCTATGACATGAACGGCGACGTCTGGGAGTGGACGGACACCTGCCTCGAGTACGACTGCGATTATCGCGTCCTGCGCGGCGGATCCTGGATCTACGATCCGAACTTCCACGGCACCTCCCGGCGCATCGGCATCTCGCGCTCGTATCGCCTGAACGAATACGGGTTCCGGCTCGTCCGGGTGTTGCCGTAACCGGATCGGCCCCGGAGGCGCTTCGCCGTGCGAAGTGCTCCGGGGAAGACCAAAGAAAACGGGCGGCTTCGCATTCCTGCGAAGCCGCCCGTGGGCAAAAGTACCCGGTCAGGCCGTCAGATCACGCGGATCTGGGTGGCTTGCGGGCCCTTGTTGCCTTGCGCGACGGTGAATTCAACGCGCTGGTTTTCCTGCAGGGACTTGAAGCCTGAGCCCTGGATTTCCGAAAAGTGGGCAAAGAGGTCCTTCCCGCCGTCGTCGGGGGTGATGAACCCATACCCTTTTGCATCGTTGAACCATTTGACGGTTCCGGTCGCCATAAACAACTCCTGAGAACAAATTGGAAAAATCCCCGTGCGTCGAAATACGCACACGGTGTGCAAACGATCAGACACCGCAACCTGGGGCTACCGCAGGAGCGCGATCTCGCGCGACCGGCTCAGAGGACCAATGGCAAACGAGGCTGAAACGAAATGCGCGGCCATTGTATACGGGAATTCGCGATTCTGGTCCACTGCCATCAACCGAAACGGACGGCACAGAGCGGTTTTCCCAGCAAGCGGTCGACATAAGGCCGGTGGGCCGTTTCGGAGGCGGCGGCTCCCGCTGCCACAAGGATGGGGAGCCAGTGTTCGGGCCGCGGATGACACGCCCGTGCCCCCGGCGCCTGCTTCCATTCCAGGAGGGCGCGGTTGCGCGCCTGCGGGTCCGGATCGGCGATCGTCCGCGCCAGCCAGTCGTCGAAGGCCTGGGCCGCATCGTCGCCGCGGCCGGCCTGGAAAAAGTCGCGCAGATTGTGGTAACTCATTCCGCTGGCGACGATCAGTACGCCCTCATCGCGCAACGGCGCGAGGGCGGACCCCAGCAGGAAGTGGAATTGAGGATCGAGGCTGCGGTGCAGCGACAACGGGACGATCGGCAGTTCCGCGTCGGGGTATATCAGTTTGAACGGAATGAAGACGCCATGATCCAGGCCGCGCCGGTCGTCGGCGTCGGCGTCGATCCCCGCCTGTGCGAGCAGGTCCCGTATGCGCGCGCCCAGCGCAGGCGCGCCGCGGGCCGGATACCGGAGCCGGTATGTATGCTCGGGAAATCCGTAGTAGTCGAACAGGAGCGCGTGCGACGGTGCGACGCCGATCGTCGGTCTTGGTGCTTCCCAGTGGGCGGAGATCACGACGACTGCCCGCGGCACGTCCGGCAGCGATGCCGGGATTCCCCGCAGGTACGCCGCCATCCGGCCCCAAAGATCGGAGGGCATTCCCGGCATCGGATCCATGAAAAAGCAGGGGCCGCCCCCGTGCGGAATGTACAGCGCGGGTTGGCGGGGAGCGGGGGCGGTGTCGGATTTCGGCATGGTGCAGCTTCCGTTGGGCGTTGCCCGCCATCGTCGCCGATTGGTCGGTGCGGAGGTTGCATATTTTTGTCGACGCCGTTGCGCGCGGTCGGCCTCGCCAGAAGGCGGGCGGGGTAGCGCCACCTTCTGCTACAGTCCAAAGTTTGCTCCGTTCCTGGAAACCGTCGTGAAGCTTCGTGCCGCTCTGCCCGTGTTGCTTGCCACGCTTGCTCTTTGCGGATGCCTCGGCAACACCGGCAGCCCGCAAAGTCCGCCCACCTCGGTTCGGGCGTATGGCGGCGATGCGATGATCAGCGTGACCTGGAGCGGTTCGGCTGCAAACAGCTACTGGATGTTCTATGCGCAGGATCCGACGCTGAGCACCAACAACTGGGTCAACGGACTCCTCAACGCCGGGATCGCGATCAACCCCAGTTCTCCCTGGCTGCTTTGCAATCAGGTCAACAATCCGAATCCCACGACCCAGTTCCCGGCGATGTATTTCACGATGGACGGCCGTACCGGCACGGCGCCGGGCGGCGCCGGGAGCCCGGTGGTGAGTGGGGTGGCACGCCCCGCCGGAGGGCCCTATCCGGGGAGCGGGGCACCTTGGACACCCGGGGGAGGCATCGGCGTGACCAGCGGTTCCCTCTACGGGCTCGGCTATGTCCCCGTCACCACTTGCGGCTCCACCGGCGCCGGAGGTTTTCCCCCGGCAGGTCTGTTCGTCGCGGTCGGTTCCGGCGGTACGCTCTATACCGCGTTGCTGCAACCCGACGTTGCCGGCCCCCTGACCGCGGACCAGGGCAACATGCCGCTTTCCTGGACCCCGGCCAACCTGCCGGCGGGGTTCCAGTCGGACCTCTATGCGGCAGCGGGCAACTCCAGCGGCGCGAATACCGCCACGCCGGGGTATTCCGTCGTCGCCGTGGGTGCCGGGGGTACGATCCTGCAAAGTTCCGACGGCGTCAACTGGACCCAGGTCGTGTCCGGCGTCCCCGCCAATTTGCGCGGGGTATCGGTGTATAGCGTTGACACGGCCACGCCGGTGTTCGTTGTCGTCGGCGATCAAGGAACCATCCTCACGAGTACGGATGGGATCCACTGGGGGCTCCAGTCGAGCGGCACCAACAACAACCTGCGGGCGGTTTACTGCGACACGCCCAGCAACACCTGTGTTGCCGTTGGGGACGGCGGAACGATCCTGATTTCGACGGCATCGCCCTTCACCGCCTGGGGGCGGGTTCCCGAAACTGCCAGCAAGACTAACAACTGGATTGCCGTTGCCTATGGCAACGACGACGCCAATTCTGATGCCATCACGCTGCAATTGGGCGCCGGCACGCCGACCAACGCCGCGGCGCTGAGTTCCTTCTACGGCGGGTTCTCCCCCTTGGGCTACACCTATTCGTCCAACCCGACCCAGGTGGGGATCAACACCACGAACGAAACCATCCAGACGTGGGTGGTGGTCGACGCGCAGGGAAATACGGCCTATCTCCCGAGCGCCGGGTCCAACCAGGCGTGGTCCTTCGGTTCGATCGCGGTGACGGGCGGCGCATCCATCGTCGGAATCGGCTATACCACGCGCTTCCTTGCGCTCGACTCCGCCGGGATCGCCTACGCGAACGAGACCGGGGTGAGCACGAACTGGACGTCGACCGGCTATGTCGGAATCGCCAGTCCGGTCGCCCTGCAAAGCAGCGGCGATGGGTTTGTGACCCTGAACGGCAGCGGCAGCAACGTCGCATCCTATTGAGCGACTCCGCCGCCGCCGCGCTCGCTCAATAGAACTCGTATTCCACCTGCGCGCGCACCGTGCGCGTTGGCGCATCGTTCGAGGTGCCGAAGAGCAGGCCCGCGTCGAACCGGATCGCTCGCCCCGAGTCCAGGGGTAGCCGTCCAAAAATCGCCGGGCCGACGTTGTTCCAGCGGTTGAACACGACGTTTTCGGCCGCCCAGCTTTTCCCGTACCCGAATCCCTGAATGCCGTAGTCCAGGGGGCCGGAGGTCCGGACCCGGAGTTGATACTGAAATCCGAGCTGGGTGGCGGCGCCGTAGGCGGGGCCGCCCACGACCTTCGTGATCATCGGATTGAGGTTCACCTGGACGTCGCCGACGTCGGTTTGCAGCATCGGCGACAGCGTGAGGTACCAGCCCTGCGCCCAGACGCGTGGATGCTCGACCTCGATCATCGCGCCGAAATCCGCCCAGTACTCGCCCGGATCGGTGAACCGGAATACGCCTTCCTCGGTGAACCCGTCGACGCCCCCGCCGGTCGACCCCGGGGTCGAGTTTGCAAACTGGAGGTAGGTTTCCGACAGGACATGGTCCGTGATTCCGATTTCATAGGATACGGCGGCCCCTTCCAGCGCCGGGGCGCCGTTGGGCGTGGCGGTCGCTGCGCCCATCTGCATGTCGATCTCCTTTTCCCCGCCCGCGAAGTCGAGATCCTGGATGTAGTCGTTGGGATCGGCCGCCGCGGAGCGGCATACGACAAGCAGGGCAACGCAGGTTGCGGCGATCCAGGCCCATCCTGCGGGGCGACGCGGCCGGGTGCGCGCGGCGCAGGCCGCGATTACGGATTTCATCGCACGGTCTCTCGGTGGTGGCCAGGGTTACTCGGCAACGACGACGCCATGTGCGGTCTTTTCATGGAACTCGCCGACGAACGGGTACCGTCCGCGGCGCAGCGGGCCGATGTACACGCGCTTGCTGGTATGGCCGCGGAGAATCGTTTCCCGGTGGAGTCGGTGGCTCTCGAACTCTTCCGCGCCGGCATCGCGGTTCTCCACGACCAGCAGCGCACGTTTTCCGGCCTTCACATGAATTTCCGCGGGATGGAAATGGTGATCCTGAATCACCACCAGGATGGATTCCGGTGTCTCCGCACGCACCGCAGTCATCGACATGCACCCGAACACCAGGCTGCTCCAACACAAGATCGCCGTTTTCATGACGACACTCCTCTCATTTGTGAAAATTTGCTAAGGATAAGACGGGTCGTTTCCCTTGCGCCGTTGACGACATTGGTTAAATAATAATGATTCTCATTGCTATTTGCAAGGGATGCCCGATCGTGCCGGCTCGCGAAAGTCCTGTGCGCGACACGAAGCACGAGACCTGCTTCTCAAATGCATCATTTTCCCGTCATAATCTGCGGCTACTTGCGGCAGGAATGGATTCCCGCAGAGAAAATGTCGGAGCGCTCCGACGGAAGACGATGCAACTGCTGACCCTGGGATTGAATCACCAAACGGCCCCGCTCGCCTTGCGGGAGCGGGTCGCGTTTCTGCCGCAGGAAATCGAGGGAACGATCGCGCGGTTACGGCAGCGCTTCGCGAGCGGGTCGCGAGGAACGGTGAGCGAGGCGGCGATCGTCTCGACCTGCAATCGGACGGAGTTCTACTGCGCGGTGGACGACCCGGAACCGGCGGGGGTGGCCCTGTCGGAATTCGTTGCCGAGGAGAAAGGCGTCGTCGCCAGCGATTTCGTGCGCTCTTCGTATACGCTGCCTGCCGCCGATGCAGTCCGCCACGCGTTCCGGGTTGCGAGCGGTCTCGATTCGATGGTCTTGGGGGAGCCGCAGATCCTCGGGCAGATGAAGCAGGCGGAGCGCCTGGCGCGCCAGGCGGGCGGGCTCGGCCTGCTGCTGAACCACTTGTTCCAGCGCACCTTTGCGGTTGCGAAGGAGGTGCGCAGTTCGACCGAAATCGGGTCTCGGTCGGTGTCGATGGCGGCAGCGGCAGTGAAGATGGCCGAACGGATCTTCGGTGACGTCGCGGGTTGCCATGTGTTGTTTATCGGCGCGGGCGAGATGATCGAGCTGACGGCGACCCATTTCGCCGCGCGGCGGCCGAAGACGATCACCGTTGCCAACCGGACGCTGGAGCGTGCGCACAACCTCGCATCGCACCTGCACGGGCGCGCGATTCCGCTGTCCGATATTCCCGCTGCGCTGGCGCACTTCGATATCGTCATTTCTTGCACGGCGAGCTCGCTGCCGATCATCGGGTTGGGCATGGTCGAGCGCGCGGTCCGCAGCCGCCGCCACCGGCCCATGGTGGTGGTCGACCTGGCGGTGCCGCGCGACGTCGAGCCGGAAGTTTCGCGTCTGGACGACGTGTTCGTCTATACGGTCGACGATCTCGGACAGGTGGTGCAGACTGGGCAAGAAGCGCGCCAGGCTGCCGTCGCGCAGGCGGAGGTGATCATTGAGGCGCGCGTGCGGGATTTCGAAAGCTGGCTTGCCGGCCGTGAGACGGTTCCCGTCATCCGCGACATGCGCGCGCGGGCGGAGTGCCTGCGCATGTATGAAATCGACCGCGCACGGCGGCATATTGCCCGCGGCGAGCCCGTCGAGGTTGTGCTGGAGCGATTTTCGCGTGCGCTCACCAACAAGTTTCTGCATGCACCGATCGCGGTGCTCAACGAGGCGGCGGGCGCTTCCGACGACGAACGGCTTCGGCAGATCGGAATGCTCTCGCAGTTCTACCGCAAACCGGCCAACCATCAGTAATGGCATTGCACACGTCGCGATTGTCGACATCGCACTCCGAGAGTGCGAATGATCCGTTTGCGCTGGCCATCCGTTTTTCAATACGTTTTTAGCGCCCTCCCGGGCGGGTGCCTGTTCCCATGAAAGAATCCATGCGGGCCAAACTGGCCCGGTTGGCGCATCGCCTTGCAGAAATCGATGGAGCGCTTGCGAGCGAGGACGCCGCGCGCAATCTCGATCAGTTTCGCCGATTGGCGCGGGAACGCGCAGAGATCGAACCCGTGGTCGCGCGCTTCCGCGAGTTTCTGACGGCAGAACTGGATTTGGAAACCGCGCAGCAGATGATTTCCGATCCGGCATTGCGCGCGCTCGGACAGGAGGAGGAGGGCCTTGCCCGGATTCGGATCGCTGCGCTGGAGGAGGAGTTGCAACGGTTGCTGCTGCCCACCGACCCGAATGATGAACGCAATATTTTTCTGGAAATCCGGGCCGGTACCGGCGGCGAGGAGTCGGCCTTGTTTGCCGCGGCCTTACTGCGCATGTATATGCGGTATGCCGAGCGCTGCCGCTGGGTGACGGAGATCCAGTCGGAGAGCCCTTCCGATCTTGGCGGATATCGCGAAGTGATCGTACGCATCGCCGGGTTGGGGGCATACAGCCGGCTGAAGTTCGAATCCGGGGTGCA
>JAJYBQ010000283.1 GCA_021778935.1 Pseudomonadota bacterium
GGAGCGTTCGACGAAACCACGCGCAGCGCCTGCGAGCGGGTCGCGGCGCTGCTCGGTCACGGCCTGGACGAACTGGACCGCAAGTCGGCGCTGCAGACCCTCCAGGACGCCGAGAGCCGGCGCGCGCGCACCGATCCGCTCACCGGACTGCCCAACCGCCTCGCGTTCGACGAGTACCTGCCCGGCGCCCTGGCGCGGGCGGCGCGGCGGCAGACGGTGGTCGCGGTGGGCATGCTCGACCTCGACGATTTCAAGCCGGTCAACGACCGCTTCGGCCATCCCGCGGGCGACGTGCTGCTGCAACAGATCGCCCAGGCGCTGCGCGCCCGCGCGCGGCAATCCAACTTCCTCGCCCGGCTCGGGGGCGATGAGTTCGTCCTGGTATTCGAAGACCTCGAGCCGGAGCATTTCCTGCCGCAACTGCAAGTGGCGCTCGATCGCCTGCACGCGGCGATCGAAGAGCCGTTCGATCTCGGCGAGGGGCACATCGCACGCGTGGGGATGACCGTCGGCTTCGCGCTCTATCCGCAGGACGCCAACGAACCCGACCTCCTGCTGCGGATGGCCGATGCGGCGATGTACGCAAGCAAGGCGCACAAGCACGACCGCACCCACTGGTGGCGCATCGGCACCTCCGGTCCGGACGGGGAACAGAACCGCCCACCGGAAGCCGTTCTCGACCTCTTCGACCGCGAATCCTCCGCCCTGCTCGAGTCGCTCGATTCGTCGATCCTCGATCCGGTGGCATCGGCCTTCGCGCACGCGTTCTACGAGGGATTGGCGCGCGAACCCGAGCAGGCGCGAATCCTGGAGACGCTCACTCCGGCGGAATCGGATCGACTCCGACGCCGCCAGGCGGAGCACCTGCTCGTGCTGATGCGGCCCGACACCACGCGCGAAGCCGTCGAGCGCAACGCCCGGGCGCTTGGCCAGACCCATGCCCTGGTGGGGCTGCCCAACGCCAGCATGGAGCAGTCCTTTGGCGTGTACGAATCCCTGCTGCGCGCGCAGCTCGAGGCCGCATTCATTTCGGCGCGGGAGCGCTACCTCATCATGCGGGTGGCGACGGCGCGACTGCGGCTCGACGTGCAGATGCAGCTCGCCGCGATCGACCAGACGGTCGACCGGTACTTCTCCCTGCTCAAGGTGCCGGTCCGGCCCGGCGCGCGCTGGATCGACGTGCTCCCGGTGGCGCTGGAAAACCTCGGCAGCCTGCCGGGCATCCGCCATGCGATCGTCTTCCGCCCCGACGAGCATGGGTCGCTGCGCATCGCCGCGGGTGCGGGGGAAAACTTTGGACAGGTCGCGGAACGGGTGCGCGACGACGACGCGCTGCGGCCCAACCTGAATGCCGACGCCGGCATGCCGCGCGGGCCGCTGGCGATGGCATGGTTCACCCGCGAGGTGCAGGTGGTGGATTCCTACCTTCTCGACCCCCGGCTGCGGCGCTGGCACGCCCTGGCGGAGGAACTGGGCTGGCGCAGTGCGGCAACCGTTCCGATCGCCAGCATCGAAGACACCGACAGCGTGCTCATGCTCTTCGGCGCGTACCCGCACCAGTTTTCCTCGAGCTGGGCGAAGTCCTGGCTCGAACTGCTGCGCAACCGGCTCGACACCCTGTTCGCCGCCACCGCCCGCGGCCACCGCCTGATCGGCCCGACGCGGGTGCGCAGCCTGCGGGAGCTGCTCTATGGCGACGGTCTCAGCATGTGGGTGCAGCCGATCGTCGACCTGCAAACCGGGGCGGTGGCGCGCGTCGAGGCACTGGCGCGCCTGCAGGCCCCGGATGGCGAGGTGGTGGCCCCGGACGATTTCCTGCCCGCGTTCGGCGAGCAGGAATTGCACGCACTGTTCCGCCTGGGCCTGAACCAGGCGCTCGAACACCTGCACGCCTGGCGCGAGGCGGGGCTGGATCTGAGCGTCGCAGTCAACCTGCCGCCGCTCACCCTGACCCAGCCCGATTGCGTATCGTGGATCGAAGACGCGCTGCGCAAGACGCAAGTCGCGGCCTCCCGCCTGACCCTGGAAGTTCTCGAGAGTGCGGAGCTCGATCACACGCGCAGCGGCGAAGCGATGCAGGCCATCGCTGAGCTGGGCGCGCACCTGGCGCTGGACGATCTCGGATCGGGGTATGGCAGCCTGGGCCGGCTGGCGTCGATGCCGATCGACACCGTGAAGATCGACCAGGGCCTGATCCGCGAACTGCCGCGCGACCCGCTCCGCACGATCCGGCTGCTGTCGACCCTGGTCCGCATCGGGGAGGAGTTCGCCCGCCAGACCGTCGTCGAAGGCCTCGAGGACGAGGGCTTCGTCGAGGCGGCCCGCCTGCTCGGCGCGCGCCTCGGTCAAGGGTATGCCCTGGCGCGACCGATGCCGGCCAAGTCCTTCCCGGCGTGGATGCAGATCCGACCGGCGATCAGCAGCGATCCGGCCCTGCACACCTGGCCGGGCGCCTTGGCGTATCACTGGGTAACGACGCACGACCGCCTGCACCTGCGCAGCCCCGGACCGTTCGAAACCTGCCCGCTGTCGGCGTTTCTGCAGCGCCGGGGATTCGGCGAGCCCGAGATCCTGCGCTGGCACGAACAGATCCACTGCAGCACCCCGGGCGCGGGCCGCGACGCGGCGGCGCGCGCGCTGCTGGAGTGGCTGGTACGCCGGGTCACCCTCTCGTATGCACGCTGATCCGCCGGAAACGACACCCCTTTTGCACGGAGGACCCCATGACCCGCTCCCCTGCCCCGACCTGCGCCGGCATCCCCCTCCCGGAAGAATCGGGTTCCGACCCGTCGCGCTGCGGCATCTGCCGCGGCGGAGAAGACTGCGGCGTGCCGTTCGAATTCGCCT
>JAJYBQ010000284.1 GCA_021778935.1 Pseudomonadota bacterium
GTGAGTTGGATGGTCCTGGCGAGGCTCCTCGCGTTCAGACGTTCTGGAACTCCTTTGCGCGATCGAATCCGACCCAGACGCCTTGCATGTCGAGGCCGCGCGCAGCGAGTTCCTCGCGGGCGAGCCGGTTGAGGTCGATCTCGCCCCGTGCTGCGGCGGCCAGGACTTTGGCCAGCGCGGTCTGGATGAAGCCGAGTTCGTCGACCGTGAATTGCTGTGTGGTGTAGGTCATTTGATGCTCCTGCCTGGTGGTGGATGGTGTGGTCATGAACGCGCTCTTCGGAAATGAAGCCAAGCGCTTTCTGCTTGCCTTTGCCTGATTCAGCTGCGGCGCAATACCGCGATCCCGGCCTGCGCAAGTTCGAGCGCGGCGGCGTGGAATGCTGCTTCGGCGATCCACGGTGCGGCGCGCGCATCGTCGAGCAAGGTATCGAGCACGCGGCGTGCATTGCCGCGCATCGCGGCGCAGGCGGCTTCGAGTTCGTCGTGGTGGGCGGAGGCAACTTCCTTGCGGCAGGTGCGCACCAGCACGGTCATCGCGGCTTCGGCGAGTTTGGTTGCCAGGGTGTCGGGGGCAGCGGTGCTCATCGTGTGTCCTTTCGTGGAGTTGATCGGGTGACGTGATGAACGCGCTGTTCGATCGAGAAGCCAAGCGTTTCATCGCGATTCGTCGCCGATAAGGATTCGATGCCGACCGCCGCTCCGACCCCGTGCCGTTACCCGGGATGCCCGGCGCTGCTCGCTGCACCGGGGTACTGCGACAGGCATCTGCGATCAATTCGCAAGCAGCAGGACGAACGCCGGGGATCGGCCTCCGCGCGGGGTTATGACACCCGCTGGCGCATGGCGCGCGCCTTGTTCCTAAGCCGGCATCCGCTGTGCGCCGAGTGCCGGCGCCAGGGCAGGACGGTCGCCGCCTCGGTCGTCGATCACATCCGGCCGCACAAGAGGAACAGGACGCTCTTCTGGGACGAGCGCAACTGGCAGGCGCTGTGCAAGCCCTGCCACGACGCCAAGACCGCGCGCGAGGACGGCGGCTTCGGCAATGCGAGCGACCGGTAGGGGGGTCAAATCCTTGCGGCCTCGCCGCGCGGGACCGCGCGCCTGCTCAAATTTTTGCGCTGCCAAATTCAAATGACTGCTTTTTTTCAAATGGGGGGTGTCCGTGGCCGGTAAGCCCGGGCGCAGCGGGGGTGCCCGCACCGGCGCCGGGCGCAAGCCTCTGCCGACCGCCGTCAAGGCGGTCAAGGGCACCTTGCGCAAGGGCCGCGCCAACCTGGCCGAACCTGGGCCGACCGCGACCCTGGCCGATCCGCCGCTGGACATGCGCGAGGCCGCCGCCGATCTGTGGCGGTATCTCGTCGCCAACACCCCGACGGGGGTCCTGCACGCCAACAACGCCGCGCTGCTGGAGCGCTACTGCGAGATGCTGGCGCAGTACCGCGATGTGGTGCACGAGATCGCCAAACGCGGCGTCGGCGGCCTGCTCGCCAAGGATCGCTTCGGGCTGCCCACGCTCTCGATCCTGTTCGAGTTGCAGATGGAGTTGTCGCGGCTGCTCAGGGAGTGCGAGGCGGAGCTTGGATTCACGCCGGTTTCCCGCAGCCGGGTCCAGGTACCCCAGGTGCCGGCCACCCGATCCGACGACCCCTGGGCGGACATCGCCGGCTGATGACGGATTCGAAATACGCGACCATCGCCAGGCACTATGCCGAAGCCGTGGTAGCCGGCGACATCGCCGCCTGCCGCTGGGTGAGACTCGCCTGCCAGCGGCAACTGGACGATCTCGTCAGATTCCGTGGCAAGGCGAGTCCCTACCGGTTCAACCCGGCCCTGGCGGACGGCAAGGGCAAGCGATATCACCCCGCCGACAACCTGTGCGCGTTCATCGAACGCCTGCCGCACGTCAAGGGGCCGCTGGCGGGCGAACCGATCCGCCTGGAGCCGTGGCAGGTGTTCATCCTCACCACGGTGTTCGCCTGGGTGAAACCGGATGGCAAACGGAGATTCCGGCGCTCCTACATCGAGGTGCCGCGCGGCAACGCCAAATCGACGCTCTCATCGGCCGTCGCCCTCTACATGCTCGCGGCAGACCGGGAAGGCGGCGCCGAGGTCTATTCGCTCGCCACCACCCGCGACCAGGCGCGCATCGTGTTCGGCGACGCGCAGGCCATGGCGCGCAGGAGCCCGGGATTCCGTTCCCGCTTCAGGGTGGAGGTCGGCGCGCACAACCTGCACGTGCTGGCCACGGGTTCCAAGTTCGAGGCGCTCTCCGCCGAGGGCTCGACGCTGGACGGCCTCAACATCCACTTCGGCTGCGTGGACGAGTTGCACGCGCACAAGACCCGCACCGTCTACGACGTGGTGGAGACCGGCACGGGCAAGCGCGACAACTCCCTGCTCTGGGTCATCACCACGGCGGGCAGCAACCGCGCCGGCATCTGTTACGAGATCCGCACCTTCGTGAATCGCCTGCTCGAAGGCCTGTTCGAGGACGACTCCCAGTTCGGCATCATCTACGGGCTGGACGACGCCGACGACTGGACCAGTGAAGCCGCGCTCATCAAGGCCAATCCGAACTGGGGGATCTCGGTGCGCCCGGAGGTTCTGCTGCCGCTGCAAGCGAAAGCCATGCAGATGCCGTCCGCCGCCAACAACTTCAAGACCAAGCACCTCAACGAATGGGTCAACGCCGACACCGCCTGGATGGACATGCGGGCGTGGGATGCCTGCGCGGATGCGAGCCTCTCCGAGCAAAACTTCCTCGGAGCGCCGTGCTTCATCGGTCTCGATCTCGCCTCCAAGGTCGATATCGCCGCCAAGGCGAAGGTTTTCGAGCGCG
>JAJYBQ010000285.1 GCA_021778935.1 Pseudomonadota bacterium
CATCGGCGGGGGCGGGTCCATCCTCGCCGTGCCGCTGCTGCTGTACCTCGTCGGGTATCCGGATCCGCACGTGGTGATCGGCACCACCGCGTTTGCCGTTTCGATGAACGCCTATGCCAACCTGGCGCTGCATGCACGTGCCGGCAACGTGCGATGGCGGCAGGGCATCCTGTTTGCGGTGGTCGGCGCGACGATGGCCTTCGTCGGCTCCAGCATCGGCAAGGCCGTCGACGGCCGGCGCCTGCTGTTCCTGTTCGCCTTGCTGATGCTCGCGATCGCGGTCCTGATGGTGCGCCAGCGCGCCATGGCCGCGATGCTGGAGAAGGCGAAGGCGCAGTGCAGCGAGGGTCTGTGCGCCGCCCGTCTCGCCGGCTCGGCGGCCCTGGCGGGTGCATTCTCCGGATTCTTCGGCATCGGGGGCGGGTTCCTGATCGTTCCCGGCCTGGCGTTGCCGACGGGGATGCCCATGGTCACCGCGGTGGGAACCTCGCTGATCTCGGTGGGTACGTTCGGTCTGACCACCGCGCTGAACTACGCCCGCTCGGGAATGCTGGACTGGCGGGTGGCCCTGCAGTTCATCGCCGGCGGCATCGTCGGCGGCTGGGCCGGCACCCGCGCCGCCACCCGGCTCGGACGCGACGGCAAGGGCACGCTGAACTGGATTTTTGCGGGGATGGTCGTCGCGGTCGCGTCGTACATGTTGTATAAAAATGCTCCCTAGGCGCGAGGGCGATCCGCCCCCCAGGATCGCGGACGGATGCCGGCGGCGATGAACGCCTGCGCAAGATGAAGATTTTTTCGTGGTTGGTTGCAGCGTTCTGGTTCCTGTCGGGCGGCGCCTGCGCATATCGCGGCGTCGTGGTGGACGCGGTGACGCGCCAGCCCATCGCCGACGCCTCCGTCACCCTCGGTGACGCGGTCGTTCGGACCGCGGCAAGCGGCGGCTTCCGGATCGACGGGCGCGGGGCGGCACTGGGCGTCCGCGGCGCGGGATATGGCCGGCGCCGACTGCCGCTGGCCGGGTTCCACGACGGCGAAACCGTTGCGCTCGTGCCGTTTCGGCCCAAGGCGCTGTATCTGTCGTTCTATGGCATCGGCGATGCGCGCATCCGGCAGGCCGCGCTCGATGTCGCCGGCCACTCGGCCGTCAATTCCCTGGTGATCGACGTCAAGGGCGATCGCGGGATGATTTCGTACCGGACGGACGTTCCGCTGGCCGCGCGGATCGGCGCCCAGAAAATCGCCACGGTCCGCAATCTCCGGCAGCTGCTTCACGAGCTGCATCAGGCGGGTTTCTACGTCATCGGGCGCATCGTCGTGTTCAAGGACGACGTTCTCGCCGCGGCCAGACCGGATCTCGCCCTGGGTCGGGCGCGCGGCGGCATCTGGCGGGACCGGGAGGGATCGGCCTGGATCGATCCGTTCAAGACGCAGGCATGGGACTACGACATCGATGTCGCCGTCGATGCCGCACGCAACGGGTTCGACGAGATCCAGTTCGACTACGTCCGGTTTCCGGATGCCAAAGGCCTGATGTTTTCCCGGCCCGACACGCAGGCGAACCGCGTTGCCGCGATCACCGGGTTTCTGGCCGAGGCGCGCCGGCGGCTGACCCGCTACAACGTCTTTCTGGCCGCGGACGTCTTCGGCTATACGGTATGGAACACGGACGACACCGGGATCGGCCAGGATCTGCCCGCGCTCGCGCGCGAGGTGGATTACGTATCTCCCATGCTGTATCCGTCGGGGTTCCAATATGGCATTCCCGGGTATGCCGATCCGGTTCGGCATCCCTACGAAATCGTCATCCGATCGCTGCGCATGGCCCGCAAGCGCACCGGGCTGCCGCCGGTCCGCTTCCGTCCGTGGCTGCAGGCGTTTCGCGATTATGCGTTCGGCGGGCAGCCGTTCGGCGGGCCGGAGATTGCGGCCCAGATCGCGGCGGCCCGGGATTTCGGGTCGGACGGGTGGATGCTCTGGGATCCCAAAAACGTCTATTCGACCGCGGGCCTGCCGCCGCGTCCGGATGCCGCCGACGGACCGCGTTCCGGACCCCCCGCAGATCCGGCGCCAACCCTGCGCGCGGCGGCGTTGTCCGGCATCGCGCCGATCGTGGCGCGGGAGATCCGGGCCGGCCGGGTTCCCGGCGCGGTCGTGGTGGTCGGCAATGCCGGCCGGATCGTCTATCGCCGTGCATTCGGCGATGCCGCCCTGCGGCCCCGGAAAATCCCGATGACGGTCGGGACGGTTTTCGATCTCGCGTCCCTGACCAAGGTCGTGGCCACCACCACCGCCGTCATGCAGCTCGTGGATGCCGGGAAACTCGACCTCGACGCCCCCGTGGCCCGCTACTGGCCCGCGTTCGCGGCGAACGGGAAGGCGGCGATCACCCTGCGGGAGCTGCTCACCCATTACTCCGGCCTCGCGCCCGATCTGAATCTGCGCACGAAGTGGAAGGGCTATGGCACCGCGCTCCGCATGATTGCGGCGGAAGCGCCGCGGACGCCGCCGGGCAGCCGCTATTGCTACAGCGACATCAATTTCGAGGTGCTGGGAGAGGTCGTGCGGCGGGTCGCCGGAGAACCGCTCGATGCCTATTGCGCCGAGCACATCTTCCGGCCGCTGCGGATGCGCCATACGGAATTCCGGCCACCGGCTTCGTGGCGAAGCCGCATCGCCCCGACCGCGTACGTCGACGGCGCGCTGCGCTGGGGCGCGGTGCATGACCCGACCGCATGGCGCATGGGCGGCGTTTCGGGCCATGCCGGCCTGTTTTCGGATGCGGACGATCTCGCCCGGTTCGCCGAGGCGCTGCTCGACGGCGGCGCGCTCCACGGC
>JAJYBQ010000286.1 GCA_021778935.1 Pseudomonadota bacterium
CAAGCTCGTCACGATCTGCCACAACCTCGCCTCGCTGCTGCACTGCCTGCACAGCAAGAAGATCGCCGTGGTGGACCTCAAGCCGATCAACCTCAAGGTGTACAAGCAGGAACTCTACGTCTCCATCCTCGACTGCGACGGGTTCCACATCCACGCCGACGATTTCGTCTCGACGGCCCCCCAGGTGACGCCAGAGTATCTTGCACCGGAATTCCACGGCCGCTCGGTGAGCAACCCGGAAAACCAGGACCGGTTCGCGCTCGCGACCATCATCTTCCGGCTGCTCAACTACGGCATTCACCCGTATGCCGGCATCGCCGCGAACCGGCATCAACTCTATCCGAGCGAACTCGCAGGCCGCATCGAGAAAGGTCTGTATCCCTATGGCCGCAGCGGCAACCGCAGCGTCCGCGCCACGCCGGCCAGTGTGCACGAATGCTTTCCCGACGTGCTGCGCGAAACCTTCGACCGCGCCTTCGCATCGGGAACCTACCGCGCCAGCGCCCAGGAATGGGCGATCATCCTCAATGGTTTCGCCAGCAAGAGCACCGGCGCGATGTCGCGGTGCGAGCGGGGACACGTGCGTTTCACCGGCAAGAACTGCCCGACCTGCCTGCGCGAAGGAATCCTCAAAGGACACATCGAGCGCCGCAAGCACTTCCTGACCCGGGTGCAGACTTCGCCCACCCGCGCGGTGCGCTACGTCCGCAAGGCGATCCGCGGCACGCAGTCCTCACCCTTCCAGGCAGCCCTTGCGCAAGGGCAGGTGCGGGGGCTGCGCCAGGCGCCGCCGACGCTGCCGGTGCGCAACATGATCAGCATCGAGATCCTGTGGATCACGGGGCTCGCCATTTCGTACTGGTGGCTGAAATGATGCGGGCGATCGCGATGGCGTCGTTCGCGGCGGCGGCATTGACCCTGGCGTGGTGGTGGCGTCCGCGCACGCTGCGCGTCGAACGCGGGGTCTGGGCGCTGTTGACTGCATACCTGCTCATGGGACTGTGGGCGCTGTGGTTCGGCTATTTCGCGCCGGGCACCGAATCGGCGCGCCTGCAGCAGTGGCATCCGACCATCTTCTACTGGACCGTGTGCGCGATCGGGCTGCTGTCGCCGCGGCTGGGCGGCGGGTTTCCGGTGAAGGCGATCACCGGCACGTTCTTCCTGCTCACCCAGCCGGAATGGCGCTGGGCCAACCGCGCGCTGGTCGCGGTGACCGCGGCGCTGGGAACGATGAACCTGCTCGTGATCTATCACCAGATCGATTTCGACTGGGAGAGCTTCAAGTTCGGCTACATGGCAAATCTCGCCGCGGTGTTCATCCTGCGCTTCGTGTTCGTCTGGTTCGAGATCTTCATGCGGATTGCGACCGCGATCGGGAACCGCTCGAAGGCCAAGGCGCGCAGACGGGCGCGCGCGCCGACGCCCTAAACCGGTCCGCAGCACGATCCGCACCGGCGCGCCCGTCGGACCGCGTCGCCCACGCTTGCAAATGCGCCGGCGATGAATCACTGGGTCAGGGGTCGATCGGCCGCCACCGGTGGCCGTTGCGGGCCAGCAGCACGTCGGCGGCCGCCGGCCCCTCGCTGCCCGCGGCGTATTGCGGCAAGGAGCCGTCCATGGACGCCCAGGCGTCCTCGATCGGCGTAATGATGCGCCATTGCGCCTCGACGCCGTCATGGCGCGTGAACAGCGTCGCATCGCCCCGCATCGCGTCGAGCAGCAACACCGCGTACGCTGAAGGCGGGTTCGCGCCGAACGCCGAGCGGTAGCGGAAGTCCATCGACACGGGAACTGCCTTGCGTTCCGCGCCCGGCTGCTTGGCACCGAATACCAGGCTGATGCCTTCGTCCGGCTGGATGCGCAGCGAAATGACATTCGTATGCTTTTCTTCCCCCGAGAAAAGCGTGAGCGGCGGCTGCCGGAAATGGACGGCGATCTCGGTCAACTGCCGCGGGAGCCGTTTGCCGGTTCGCAGATAGAACGGCACGCCGGCCCAGCGCCAGTTCTCGACCTGCAACTGCAGCGCCACATACGTCTCCGCGTGCGACTCGGGTGTGACCCCCGGCTCCGACAACCAGCCGGGCACGGCCTCGCCATCGATCGCTCCCGGACCATATTGGCCGCGCACCGTCCGGGCGCCCACCAAGTCCGGCGTCATCGGACGAATGCTGCGCCAGACATCGGTCTTGCGGTCTCGCACGGAATCGGCGTCAAACGAGGCCGGCGCCTCCATCGCCGTCAGCGCAAGCAGCTGCAGCATATGGTTGGCAACCATGTCCCGCAGCGCACCGGCTTCCTGGTAGTACGCCGCGCGGTGCCCCACTCCGATCGGCTCCGCCGCGGTGATCTCCACGTACTCGACGTGATCGCGGTTCCACACCGGCTCGAACAGCGCATTGCCAAAGCGGAAAAACAGGATGTTCTGCACCGTCTCCTTGCCGAGGTAATGGTCGATGCGGTAGATCTGGTCTTCCTCGAAATGGCGATGGAGTTGCTCATTGAGCTGAATGGCGCTTTCGAGGTCGTCGCCGAAGGGCTTTTCGATGACGATGCGGTGGCTGCCCGAGTCGCGGTTGAAACCCGCCGCGGAGAGCTGCTGGACGACGGGGACGAATTCGCCCGGGCGGATGGCGAGATAAAAGGTGGTGTCGTCGGGCCGCTCGGCCTTATCGCGCGCCATTCCGCTCCTCCATTGTTTCGGTTCACCGACCATCCAGAGACGATGCCAGGGTGAGCGAGCTAGCTGACTCGCTCAACGTAGGTTCCGGTGTCAGTCTTCACGCGAATCTTGTCGCCAATGGTGACGAACAGCGGCACCTGTA
>JAJYBQ010000287.1 GCA_021778935.1 Pseudomonadota bacterium
TGGGGCATGCGCTTGTGGTGGTGAGCCATCGTACCCGTGTTCCTTTTGCCGGACCGTCCTACGACCTGCATGCGGCTGCGCGGGCGTTTCTGGATCGCCACGGCCTGTCCGACCCGACCCTGATCGAGGCGGTATGGCTGGAAACCAGCAAATCCGACAAGCTGTCACGTATTGCCATGCTTGAATGCGCGGCGTTCATCGATGACCTGCCGGAGATCCTCGCGTCGCCGGAGTTCCCATCCACGACGCTGCCCGTTCTGTTCGATCCGGACGATCATCACGCGGCCGGGGGCTGGACCGGACTGCGCTGCCGATCGTGGGCGGATATCCCTTCGACGTTCCGGCGTGAGGGGCGGTGAGCGAGGACGATCCATTGTCGGTGGCGGTGGCGCTGACGGAGCGAGCTGGCCTGCCACCTCCGGTCGGCCTGATTCGACTGGGAGGCGGGCGCAACAACCGGGCGTTCCGTGTGGCGATGGGAGATCGCCCGCCGGTAGCGCTGAAACTTTATCATGCCGACCCCGCCGACCGTCGGGATCGGCTGGGGGCTGAGTTCGCCTTCCTGCGGTTCGCCTGGGACCGTGGACTTCGGTGCGTGCCGGCGCCGCTGGCGTGCGATCCGGCGCGGAACGCAGCGCTGATCGGGTATCTGCCGGGCGTCCGTCCTACCCCGGCGACGCTGACCGCGCGGCATCGCGACGCGGCGCTGGATTTCATTCTGGCGCTGAACATACCGGATGCCGGGCGGAGCGCGCTGGCTCCGGCTTCTGAGGCTTGCTTCAGTCTTGATGAACACGTAGCGACGGTTGCGCGTCGCGTGGCTCGCCTCGACGCGATGGCCGCGGAGCAACCCGGGTCGGCGGCGGCGGTGTTGGTGCGCCGGCGACTGCGCCCGACCTGGGAAGCGGTGCAATACCAGCTGACCGGGAGGGTGCGCGCGGCCGGCTTCGATCCTGCGGCGCGCCTGCCCAGCGGGGCGATCTGTGCGTCCCCGTCCGATTTCGGGTTCCATAACGCCCTCGACGAGGAAGGGACGGTGCGGTTCCTGGATTTCGAATATGCGGGACGGGACGATCCGGCCAAACTGGTCTGCGACTTCTTCTGCCAACCCGAGGTGCCCGTCCCTTCCTCCTGGTTCGGTGATTTTGCCCGGCGGTTCATCGCCGGGCTTGGACTCGGGCCGGCCGATGCGGCGCGCTGCGCGATGCTGCGCGATCTCTACCGGGTCAAATGGGCCTGCATCTTGCTGAATGAGTTCCTGCCGCAAGGCGCGGCGCGGCGGAGATTCGCCACCGGGGCGGGCGCCGCGACCAGCGGCGATGTGCAATTGGCTCGTGCCGGCGTCATGCTGGACGCGATCACCCTGCAAGGAGACTGACCATGGCGGCGCGGGAATTTGTCAGCCTGATCCACAAATCCACCAAGCGGGACTACCTCGCCCGGGTCACCGAGCGCGACAAGGCCGAGGTCGCCGAGCTGGCGATCCGGTTCGACTTCGACTACTGGGACGGCAGCCGGCAGACCGGCTATGGCGGCTATCGCTACGACGGGCGCTGGCGGACGGTGGCGGACGCGATGGTGGCGGCGTACGGAATCCGGCCGGGAATGCGGATTTTGGACGTCGGCTGCGGCAAGGGATTCCTGCTGCACGACCTTGCCGCGGCGTGTCCGGGGGTGGAGGTGGCCGGGATCGACATTTCGGCTTATGCGTTGGAACACGCGATGGAGGACCTGCGGCCGTTCCTGCGCCAGGGCAGCGCGGCATCGCTTCCCTGGCCGGATCGGCATTTTGATCTGGTGATCTCGATCACCACGCTGCATAACCTGTTGCTGCAGGACCTTTGGGCCGCACTGGGGGAGATGGAGCGGGTGGCGCGGGGGGGGCGATATCTTTGCGTGGAGGCGTACCGGAACGAGCGCGAAAAAGTGAACTTGATGTATTGGCAGCTGACCTGTCGGGCGTTCCATACTCCGGAGGAATGGGCGTTTCTGTTCGACAGGGCGGGTTATGGCGGAGATCATGAATTTATCTACTTCGAGTGAAGTGAAGCAACCGGAGGGCCTTGCCGGGGCTTCGGTCGGGAGCTCCGATTTTCGCGGTGCCGCTGAGACAATTCGCAACGTTGATATGGGCCAGGTTTCCGCCGGGCCGCCGCTGATTCTGACCGTTCAGGTCTGGGGCCGGCAGTATACCGAGCTTTTGGTAATGGCCCTGCTTCCTTCACTTGCGACGCCCGGAAATTTCGGAGCTCTCCCGGCTGGGAGCGAATTGCTGATCTATGCGCCCGAGTCAGATTCGGAGATCATCCGCGCGGCCCCTGTCTTCACTACCGTTCAGCGGATGGTTGCGGTCCGCTTCATTCCGATCTTGCTGCTTCCCGATCTTGGCACGCACGAACTGATGAGTGCCTGCCATCGCCTGGCTATTTCCGAGGCTTCCCGGATGGCGCGCCCGCTGGTGTTCCTGGCGCCGGACACGGTGATGTCGGACGGAGCGCTCGCGCGGCTGGTTGAATTGGCAGCGAAAGGCGTCGAGGCGGTCGTTCTTCCCGGTATTCGTGTCATTTCGGAGACGTTTTTGCCGGCGTTGTGTGCCGCGTTTCCCGCCGACGCCACGCATGCGCGCGCTGTTGAGCCGGCAAATCTGATCCGGCTTATGCTGCCCCATCTGCATCCGATCACCGAAGCGTGCCTCTGGAACAGCCCTGACGCCTCGGTGCATCCCTCGCATATCTATTGGGAGGTCGAGGGCCGGGGGTTGCTGGCGATGTGCGCGCATATTCATCCTATCATGGTCTGCCCCGTC
>JAJYBQ010000036.1 GCA_021778935.1 Pseudomonadota bacterium
CATTTCTTCTTCTTCCAGAAGAAGAAATGCGGTGCCGAGCCAGGCATAGGCATGGAGATTGCGGGGATCCCGGTTGAGAACGCCGAGGAGTACCGGCACGGATTCCTGCATCCGTCGGCTGCGGATCAGTGCGATGCCCCACTCGATGTGTATCGTCAGATCGGAGATCTCCCCCATGTCGATGCGCTGGCAGAGGTCGATCAGTTCCTGATCCCGGGACGATTTGGCGAGGCACAGCGCGAGCAGTGCTGCGATCAGCGCGTTCCCGGGCAGCAAGGCAAGCGCCTGCCGCGCCGCGTCCGCTCCCCGCTCCCAGTCCTCGACCTTTGCGTATGCGCGGGCGAGCTGCAGGTGGCCATGCATATCCTCGGGGCAGCGTGCGGCGACCCGGCGGAAGGCGCCGATCGCCTGCTGCCACTTTTCGTGCTTGGCGGCATCGACTCCGCGCCAGAATTCCGCTTCCGCTTGCGGGGGCCGGGAACCGGAGACCGGCGGCAGTTTGGTTGTGGTCACGGTTTCGTCTCCAGGTGGCACGGGGCCGTGTTCTCATCCCAGCGGGAAACCATGCGCTGGAACAGCGCCTCCAGGCCCCGCACGTAGCGGTGGGTATCGAACAGTGCGCAGTGCGGCCGATTGGCCGCAAGGCGATCGCGGATCCCGCGCAGGCGGACCGGATTGGTCGCCAGTTCGAGGGCGAGGCGCTCGTATGCGTCGGGATCCGGTGCGACCAGATCCGGCAATCCCGCTGCCCGCAACGTGCTGGCGGCAACCCGGGAAACGAAGGACTCCCCGATCGTCGTGATCAGCGGCAGGCCGGCCCAGAGCGCGTCGCTCGCGGTGGTGTGCGCGGTGACGGGAAAGGTGTCGAGCATCAGGTCTGCAAGTTGCAGGCGTCCGAGGTGTTCCTCCAGCGGACGGTTTGGGGCCCAGATGAGCCTGGCCGGAGACACCCCGCGATGCGCTGCTTCGGCGGACAGGTTTCTCCGGGCCTGCGGGTTGGCTTCATAGAGCCACAGGACGCTGCCGTCGACCGTGCGCAGCAATCGGCACCATCGGTCGAACATCGCTTCGGTGATCTTGTAGCAGCGGTTGAACGAACAGAAGACGAAGCCGTGTTCGGGAAGCCCGCAGGTCGTGCGGCTCGGCGGGACGCCGATTCCGCGTTTGCGGTCGTTGGGCTGGTAGCAGATGGGAAGTTGGGCGATGCACTCGGAATACCCGTCGGCGTGCTCGATGGGCGTGACGATGGCGTCGCCGATGATGTACTCGTGGCAGGAGGATCCAAGCGTTCCCGGATATCCCAGATAGTTCGCCTGGATGCGCGCCGGGTGCGGGGCGAAGATGCCCGGGCGCGGGTCGCGGGTATAGCCTTTGAGGTCGAGCAGGATATCGATGTCATCGGCGCGGATCTGCTCCGCGACCTGGCGATCCGGGGTTCGGCAGATATCGCGGAATCCGTCGCCGACGCCGTCTACGATGCGACGGCGGATCTCCGAACCGTCGTCGGCGCCGTACGAGTACAGATGAATGTCGAATTGATCGCGGTCATGGCACTCGAACACCTCGGCGATGAGGTGGGCGGTCGCATGGCGGTAGATATCGTTGGTGACATACCCGATCCGGATGGGCGTGCCGGGGCGGCGAGGCGGCGGTGCCGGAAAGCGCGGAATTCCACGGCAATGACGTTCCCAGTACGCCTGGGCGGCGGTCCGCTGCTCCCGTCGGCTGGATGGCGCGGTGACGACCTGGAACGGAACCGCGTTCCGCGCGCCGTGCTCGAGCGCATCACGGAGCGCGGCAAAATCCCGCGCAAACGTGTCCCAGGCGCAAGCCTGCTGCGCCTGATGGGCCATCGCCGACAGCAGCTTCGCGCGGTCGGCGCCCAGCGCCAGGGCGGTTTCGAAGCACTGCCGGGCCTCTTCGTGCAGTGACAGGCTCTGGAAGGCGTTACCTAACTGAATGTGAGCCGGTGCGAAGTCCGGCCGGCGCTGCAATCCCGCCAGATACGACTGGATGGAGTCGTGATATCGGTCCATGTGAAAGCGCGCGTTCGCCAGCGCGAACCAGGATGTCGGATCGTTCGGATTCCGCGCTGCCGCATGTTCAAAGGCTTCGGCTGCGCCCGGCCAGTCCAGGGCCTGCGCCAACGCGAGCCCTCGTCGAAACGCCTCCTGTGCGGACGGATCCGGGGGGAAGGCGTCCAATTGCGGGGTTGCGGAGATATCGGGAGACGAGTTGTGGCCTGGCATCGGAATGGCGGCGTGTTCTGGGGACCCTACAGTTCAATGTACCGATGCCGATATGGTTCCGATACGGCGAAATGCGAGGACCCGAAGCCCGGTTTCGAGTGATTCCCCCGGTTACGCGAATAGCGGGGGAACGCAAGTTCCCGTCGCCATTTCGCGCGACGGGTTTTATGCTTTACTTCGGGATCCGACCACTGCCTGCAGGGAGACTGCCACCCCATGCAACTACACCCATTCCCGGAGCCCGATACCCCGGAGCTCGAACCATACACGCTGTATGGCCGGCCGGAGATCGTGTCGCTGCTGCGGCGGATCACGGGCGATCGCACGCTGGTCACGGTGTATCCGGGGCGGGCCGGCGACTTTTCCGTGTCGATGATCCTGGAAACGGATCCGGACCGAGGTCGGCTGGTGCTGGACATGCCGGCGGGCGACGAGGCAAGGCAACGGGTGTTACAGGCCCGCGAACTGGTGTTTGTCGCATTCTTCGAGAACATCAAGGTGCAGTTCACGGCGGGGGGGACGCGGGAGATGGCGTTCGACGGCAAACCGGCATTCGAAGTCGACCTGCCGGAGCAGATCCTGCGCCTGCAGCGGCGCGAATTTTTCCGCGTGCGCACCCCCAGGCTCGCGCCGGCGAGCTGCCTGATCCCGCAGGCCGATGGCGCGTCCCGGTACGAGTCGGTGCGGGTGGTCAATCTGAGCGTGGGGGGGCTGGCGGTCCTGGTGCATCCCCACTTGTTCGATCTGCCGCCCGGGGGGGTCATCCGGAACTGTTTTCTCGACCTTCCCGGCGTCGGTCCGATCAATGTCGGATTCCGCGTGGTGAATGTCTATGACATCGGCGGCGGCGAGGGCGAGTGGGGGCGCCGTTGCGGTTGTCAGTTCCTGGACCTGGATCCGCAGGCGCGGATGATGTTGCAGCGGTATGTGAACCGGGTCGAAGCGGAGCAGCGCAAGGTGGCGGTCGAGGCGAAACGGAAGTAGGCGCGGCGCCGTTCTCCGCTTCGGACCTTGGGGTCGCGGATCCCCGGACCCGCTCCCGCTTGCGGGAGCGGGGAGTGGCTCAGGATGGCAGGATTTCCTCCGTCGTGTACAGCGCATTCCACGCCAGTTCATACTGCAGGCCCGATCCTACCCATGCAACCGTTCCGACGGCGAGCGCGGCGGTATAGATTGCGGCAATCCGCTCGCTGCGGCGATCCTGGCAGCGGATGCGCACCGCGGACAGCAGGTGGGCGTGGCCGGTGACGTAGTGCCGTTCGATCACGCGCATGCCGGTGCCTACCGGAACCAGGCACTCGGGCAAGCCGGCCATGCCGCACTGGCCGTCCTGGATGCGGTCCGACGTATTTTCAAACCAGACGAAAAGATCGTGCGCGTCTTCCGCCTCTTCTTCCTGGATCGGTTTCGGCGCAAGGTCCAGCGTCGGGACCTCCCCGAAGTCGTGCAGCGGGCGGGTCACGCCCTCCGCCATTTGCCGAATGAGTTCTGCTTTTGCCATGATCGGCCCCCGTTGTGGCTTTCCGAGCATCTGGCCGCGCAATGCGGGCCATCCGTCTGATGATTTCGGCGGCAAATCCCGAAGCTGTAGGGTGGGTTGGGGCGGACGGGGGTCATTGGAGGCCCGGAATTGGCGGTGAATTTCCTGGCAATTCCGGGCTTTTGCGCGCATTGGGCGGCGCGCGCAAGCCTAAAGAACGCCGAACTCCAGCCGATATTCAAGCGTTAGTCCTGGGTCCTTCCTCGAAATAATCGGGGCAGTCTCACCATGCGCGTTGCGCGCCGATCATGTCGGCGGGCACGGCGACTGCCTCGATGGCCGAAGAATCCGACAGCGGACAGGACCGCACCCTAGACCCATCCGCCAAGCGTCTGGCGGATGCACGCAAGGAGGGGACCGTTCCCCGGTCGCGAGATCTGGGGAACCTCTTCATTGTCGGCGCGTCGGTCGGCGTGATGGCCTTGGCCGGCGACTCGGTGGCGTCGGCAAGCCGCGCCCTGGTCGCCGGGGGGTTGCGCTTCGACGCGCAGAGCGCAACCGATCCGGCAGCGATGCTGGCACGGTTGGGAGCTTGCGTTTCCGCGGCGATGACGGTCACGGCCCCGGTCTTCCTGGTCCTGGCGATCGCGGCCGTGGCGGCGCCGCTGGCGATCGGCGGGTTGGTGTTCGTGCCGGGTGCGGCCGCACCGAAGATCGAGCGTCTGAGTCCGGCCCAAGGGTTCGGGCGGCTGTTTTCGCTGCAATCCCTGGTCGGACTGGTCAAGACGTCGCTGCTGGCGATCCTCCTCGCCATCGTCGGCGGCAGCTATGTGGCCACCCACCTCGACCGCTTCGCGTCCCTGGCCGGGGAGGGTAATGCACGGGCGGTCGCCGAATCCTTTCGTCTGGCGCTCGCGGCGTCGGCGCTGATGGTCGTTGCGCTGGCCGCCATTGCAGCGATCGACGTTCCATATCAGATCATTTCTTTCCGCAACCGCTTGCGCATGACGGTCACGGAAATGCGCGAGGAAGCGCGCGAAATGCAGGGCGATCCGCAGATCAAGGCGCGGGTGCGCCGCGCGCAGCGCGATATGGCTCGTCGCCGGATGATGGCGGCCGTCCCCAAGGCAGACGTGGTGGTCACCAATCCGGAGCACTTCGCCGTGGCGATCAAGTACCTGGAGGACCGGCACCGCGCGCCGGTGGTGGTGGCCAAGGGCATGGACGATGTGGCGATGCGCATCCGCGAGCTTGCGCGGGGGGCGGGCGTGCCGCAGCTCGAAGCGCCGCCGCTGGCCCGCGCGCTCTATAAACACGTCGAGATCGGCGAGGAGATCCCCGCTGCACTGTATACCGCGGTGGCGCAGGTGCTCGCCTATATTTTCCAGCTCAAAAACTATGCGCAGGGAGTCGGTCCGCGCCCGGCGGAGCCCCATGACATCGCGGTGCCGGAGGGAATGGACCCGCTCGAACCGAGGGCGCAGGCGTGAGGAACGACATGCAATCCTATGCGCACACCCTCACCCCCACCCTCTCCCGCCCTGCGGGAGAGGGGGTGTTCCTCGGCCCGCGTGCGCAACGTGGTTCGTTGACGGAGCAATAGCGAGATGGAATCCGTTCTGAAACACCCGCTCGTCCAGGCCGTCCCGTGGCGCTCGCTGTCCGTGCCGATGGTGGTGTTCCTCATCCTCGCGATGATGATGCTGCCGCTGCCGCCGTTTGCGCTGGACATCCTGTTCACCTTCAACATCGCGCTGGCGCTGGTGATCCTGATGGTGGCGACCTATACCAGGAAGCCGCTCGATTTTGCCGCCTTCCCCACCGTGCTGCTGCTCACTACCTTGATGCGGCTGTCGCTCAATGTCGCGTCGACGCGGGTGGTGCTGACGCGCGGGCACACGGGGGCGGGCGCCGCGGGCAAGGTCATCGAATCGTTCGGCCACTTCGTGATCGGCGGCAACTTCACGGTCGGCCTGATCGTGTTCGCGATCCTGGTGGTGATCAACTTCATGGTCGTCACCAAAGGCGCGGGGCGGATCGCCGAAGTGGCCGCGCGCTTCACCCTGGACGCGATGCCCGGCAAGCAGATGGCGATCGATGCCGACATGAATTCCGGGCTGATCGACGACAAGGAAGCCCGCCGTCGCCGCTCCGAAGTTGCCCTTGAAGCCGATTTCTACGGCGCGATGGACGGCGCGAGCAAGTTCGTGCGCGGCGACGCGGTTGCCGGGATCATCGTGTTGTTCATCAACATCATCGGCGGCCTGGCGATCGGCGTCCTGCAGCACGGCATGCCGATCATGTCGGCCGTCAACAACTATGTCCTGCTCACTATCGGTGATGGCCTGGTGGCCCAGATCCCGGCGCTGACGATCTCGATCGCGGCGGGTCTCATCGTTTCGCGCGTCGGCAAGGACGACAACGACATCGGCACGCAGATCCTGGACAGCGTGATGGCGACGCCGCGTGCCCTGGGAATCACCGCGGCGATCCTCGCGATCCTCGGCAGCATTCCGGGCATGCCGTCGCTGGTGTTCCTGATGCTCGCGGCGTTGTGCGGCTATGCGTCCTGGTTCCTGATCCGGCACGGGAAGCAGGCGGAAGCGCAGAAGGCGCAGGAACAGGCCGCATCCGCGCCGCTCCCGGCCGCGGCGCAGGAGGCGAGCTGGGACGACATCGTTCCGGTGGACGTGGTAGGCCTGGAGGTCGGATACCGATTGATCTCGCTCGTCGACGCCAAGGCGGACGGAGAGCTGCTGAAGCGCATCAAGGCGATCCGCAAGAAGTTCGCCCAGGAAGTCGGGTTCCTGCCGCCGTCGGTGCACATCCGCGACAACCTGGACCTCAAGCCGACCCAGTACCGGGTGCTGCTCAAGGGGGTGGTGGTCGGCGAGGGAGAGGCCTTCTCCGGGCAGTTCCTGGCGATCAATCCCGGCAACATCGCCCAGTCCTTGCCCGGCATGCCGACCCAGGATCCGGCGTTCGGCTTGCCGGCGATCTGGATCGATGCCGGCGTGAGGGATTCCGCCCAGGTTCTGGGCTATACGGTCGTCGACTGTGCGACGGTGATCGCGACCCACATCAACCATTTGCTGCTGACCAATGCGGGCCAGTTGCTGGGCCGGGCGGAAACGCAGGCGCTGCTCGACCACTTCGGACGCAACTACCCCAAGCTCGTCGACGACCTGGTGCCGAAGCTGATCCCGCTCGCCACGCTGCAGAAGGTTCTTGCCAGCCTCCTCGACGAGGGCATTCATATCCGGGACCTGCGCACGATCCTCGAAACCCTCGCCGACGGTGCCACCCGCAGTACCGATGCGGGGGAGTTGACGGCGATGGTGCGGACCGCGCTGCGGGCGTCGATTGCCCAGGCGTGGTTCGGGTCGACGCGCGAACTGCCGGTGATCGCGCTGGATCAGGATCTGGAAAAGCTGCTGGTGCAATCTCTGGGCGCGCCCGGCGAAGTGGCGGCATTCGAACCCGGACTGGTCGACGCGTTACAGCGCAACGCGGCGGCGGTTGCGAAGCGGCAGGAAGATGCCGGGCTCACGCCGACGCTGTTGGTGCCGGACCGCCTGCGGCTACCGCTGGCGCGGCTGCTCAAGCGCGCGGCCCCCCGCCTGCGGGTATTGGGGCACGCGGAGGTTCCGGAAACGAGCGTGATCCGGGTGAACAACGTATTGGGTGCGCGGGCGTGACGGGTGGGTGGGACGGATCGATCGGGAACGCGGTATAAGACGGAAGCGGCAAGGAGAATGCCATGGGATTCAGACGATATGTAGCGACGACCGCCCGCGAGGCCCTGCACCGGGTTCGCCTGGAACTCGGGGCCGAAGCGGTCATCCTGTCCAACCGCCGCCTGGATTCCGGGCGCATCGAGATCATCGCCGCGGCGGAGGGACAGATGCGCAACCTGGTCGACGAGTTCGAGCCGGTGAACGCTGCGTCGCCGGCATCGGCGACCTCGGCGACCTCGGCGAGCGTCGCCATGCGCGGCAAGCTGCCGCCGGTGGCGCGCAAGTCGGCAGCCAACGCGGCACCGGCGAAGCCGGAGGCGACGCGCCCCAGCCGCGCCATGCCGGAGTCGTTCCAGGAGTTCATCCGCCGCCAGACCACCATCGCGCAACCGCGCCTCGGCGGCGCGGCGATGTACGACGACATGGCGCACGCCGACGAGGAGCCGGTGTCCCCCGTTTCCCGGGCCCCTGCAGCGGTGGTTCGCCCTGTTTCCGTCGCGACGGAGTCTGCCGCCAGCGCGGCTCCTGCGGTATTTCGCCGGCGTCCCTCGCGGGCCGAGCCGTTCCTGTCGCAGTCCGCCGAGCCGGCGCCGGTCGATCCGCGCCCGGCGGCATCGGCGCCTGCGGCGCCTTCCGTTCCGCCGCCCATCGCCGCAGATTCCGCGGTGGCCGCAGCAGCGGTACCGGATCTGTTCGGCGCGGTCCCGTTGGCCCCGACGGGCGGGGGCGTGCCGGGGGCGCAACCATCCCCGCCGACGGGCGACACCCGGGTGATGGAAGAGTTGCGGTCGTTGCGTTCCGTACTGTCGGATCGGATCTCCAACCTCGAAGTCAATCTTGCGTCAAAGGTCGCGGCGACACGGCCCCTTGCCGCGACGACCCCACCGGGGCAACTCGTGCTTGCCCGGCAGGTGATGATTCGCCTGTTGATGTCGGGGTTTTCCCCGGAACTGGCGCGCCGTGTTGCCGAAAAGACCCCAGCCAGCCTGGAGGCCGCGCAGGCCGACGCTTGGCTGCAGGCAGTGGTGGCGCGCAACGTCCGCTGCCCGGTCGAGGCCGAAAATCCGGTCTCCGGCACCGGTGCGGTTGCGCTGGTCGGGCCCACCGGGGTCGGCAAGACCACGACGATCGCCAAGCTGGCAGCCCGGCATGCGGTGCACTACGGTGCGTCGAGCCTCGGCCTGATCACGCTCGATTCCTACCGGATCGGCGCGCACGAACAGTTGCGCAGTTACGGGCGCATCCTGGGCGTACCGGTGTTCGCAGCGCACGATGCATCGAGCCTCAAAGATCTGCTGGCGTCCCTGCGCGGCAAGCGGACGGTGCTGATCGATACCTGCGGAATGTCGCAACGCGACCAGCGCCTGACGGAAATGCTGGGGTTGCTCGACGAAGTGCGGTTCGGCGACCAACCCATCCAGCGGGTTCTGTTGCTCAATGCCGCGTCGCACGCCGAGACGCTGGACGAGGTGTCGCGGGCATGGCGATTGGGGAGCATGCAGGGCACGGTGTTGACCAAGATCGACGAGGCGGCGCGGATCGGCGGCGCGCTCGATTGCATGATGCGCTACCGCGCGTCGTTGCTCGGGATCACCAACGGCCAGCGGGTTCCGGAGGACTGGCATGCGGCCAATCCGGTGCTGCTCGCGCACATCGCGTTGAAGCCGTTCGGCGCTTCGTTTTCGCTCGATGGCGAGGAGGCTCAGGCGCTCGTCGCGGGTGCGGCGGCACAGGAACTCGCGGTACGGGCGTCCTGATCCGCTCATGAGGCCGTTCCCTCTCTCGGATCAGGCAAGCGGCCTGCGCCGGATATTCGAGCGCCGTCCGGTACGCTGGTCGCTCGTCGTCCAGCCTGCCGTCCGTACGGCGGGGCAGGCGAGCGCGATTGCCCGGCGGGCGCGGGAAATTGCCGAACGGATGGGCCCCGCCAGTCCGACGGCGACGCTGATCATCGATGGCGCCCGCAGCCAGGTTGCCCACGCCTTCGGACTCAAGGCGCGTTACGACCTCGATCATGCGATCGAAGGGGATTGCGATCTCGGCGAGGCGGTCCTCGCCGTGCCGAGCGCTTCGCTGTGGGTATTGCCGGCGGCGCGCGCGGTCGACCGTGCCTGCGGCGAAGAAGGGCAAGTGGCACGCGTCACCCAGGCGATCGAGTCGGTCGGGGCGCGCATGCAACATATCGTCCTGACATTGCCGCCGACGCGCCTGGCGTTCTTGCGGCGCATCCGCGAGATTGCGGCGTTGCGGCAGGCGTTGATCCCGATGGATTCGAGCCCGGATGCGGGAACCGCGGCGCTCGCCGCGATTCGGCAGACCATGAGCGACACGGAGATCGCCGCTTTCCGCCTTCTTTTTTCGGGAATGGGCAAGGCGGCGGCCGGTAGGCTGTTGTCGGGAACGGCGGCGATCGCGCGCCGGCATTTCGGCGCGACGGTGTCGGCGGCCGAACCGGTGGAGGATCTGTGGCCGGCGGAGATGCCGGCGCAGCCTGCCGGGGACCGCCCACCGCTCGTGGAGACCGTACTTTGAAGAGCGACGCCTTCGTGTATACCGCACGCGGAACGCTGGAACGAGACCAGGACTATGCCAAGCAGTATGCGCCGCTGGTGCGACGGATCGCGCACCAGATGGTCGCGAAGCTGCCGGCAAATGTCGAGGTCGACGACCTGATCCAGGCCGGCATGATCGGCCTCATGGATGCGGTCGGCCGCTACGAGGCGTCGCAGGGGACGCAGTTCGAGGTGTACGCCGCGAGCCGGATCCGTGGCGCCATGCTCGACGAACTGCGCGCCAGCGATTGGATGCCGCGGTCCGCGCGCAAGAGCCAGCGCGAAATCGAGAACGCCATCCACCGCGTCGAGCAGCGCCTGCGGCGCCCGGCCCAGGAGAGCGAGATCGCGCGGGAGCTCAACATTTCCGTTGCCGAGTACCAGGAGCTCCTGAGCGAGGCCCGTGGCGCGCAACTGATCTATTTCGACGATCTCGGCGGCGGGGACAACGACGAGGATTATCTCGAACGCCACCTGCCCCAGACCGACAGCGAACCGATGAGAATCCTGGGCGACAAGCGCTTTCGCTTGGCGCTGGTCGAAGCCATCGAGAACCTGCCGGAGCGCGAGAAGTTGTTGATGAGCATGTACTACGAGCAGGACCTCAATCTTCGCGAAATCGGTGCGGTGATGGGCGTTACCGAATCGCGGGTTTGCCAGTTGCACAGCCAGGCGGTATCCCGATTGCGGGCGAAGCTGAAGAGCTGGTGACCCGGAAAACCGGCCTTTTTTCCCCGAACGCGCGCCGTCGGCGCCACCCACAATCGCAGCATCCAATGTGTTGGTCTCGGCGCACCGGCGCCGAATTGCGAGGAGTTGCATATGGGCGTGATGGAGCGCTTTGAGGCCAGGAACCCGGCCCGGATCCGGGAATTTCTGACGTTCCGCCTGGGGGGCGAGGAATACGGGATCGACATCCTGAAGGTGCAGGAGATTCGCGGCTACGACACCGTGACCCGGATTGCCGGCGCGCCGAGCTTCATCAAGGGGGTGATCAATCTGCGCGGCGTCATCGTGCCGATCGTCGACCTGCGCATGAAGTTCAACCTCGGGGAAGCCAAGTACGACACCTTCACCGTGGTCATCATTCTGAACATCAATGGCCGGGTGGTCGGTGCGGTCGTCGACTCCGTCAGCGATGTGCTCGAGCTTTCCCCGGAACAGATCAAGCCGGCGCCGGAATTCAGTTCCCTGCTGGATCAGGATTACATCACCGGGTTGGGCAGCATCCGGTCCGGCGAGGAGGACCGCATGCTGATTCTGATCGACATCGATCGCTTGATGTCGAGCTCGGATATGGCGCTGATCAGCCAGGCGCGCCAGGAAGCGGCCGTGTCGGCGTAGGCCGCACGGCGCACGACGCAAAACGGCACCGGACCGGAAACCACCGCAGACGATTAAGGGGCGCTCCACCATGCTCAACCGATTCACGATCTCAAGGCGACTGCTTGCTTCCTTTCTATTCCTGGCGCTGATCGGCGCGGTGATCGGCGCGATCGGCGCATGGGGAACCTGGCGAATGGATCAGCGCGCCCAGGCGATGTATCAGGACGACCTCAGCGGCCTCAAGCTGGCGGCGCGGGCGGAGGCGTCCGCGGCCTACTCGGCACAGGCACTGGAACAGGCGATTCTCACCGTCAGCGCCGACGCCCGGTCCACGCTGGTGGAGCAGGCCCGCCAGTCCTACAAGGACGCTACGGCGAACCTCCGGGACGCCGCACCCCTGTTCGAGAGTTCGGATCAGGGAAAGGGGTTGGCCACACTCGCGGCGTCGATGCTCGAACAATACGGGAAGGACTTCGCGACGGTCGCGGAGGCGATTGCCGCCCGCTCGGCGGCAACCCAGGCCGGCGCGCCGGTTGCCGCGATCACGATCAGCGATGATTTCAGCAACGCGCTGAGCACGGCGGAAACCGCCCTCCATGCGATGGTGGAGTGGAAGGTCAGCAATTCCGCGGCGGATGCCGCGGCGACGTCCCTGGTGTTCCGCACCAGCGCCTGGATCATCGGCTCGCTCACCGCCGCGGGCGTGCTGTTTGCCGTCGGATTGGGGGTGATGCTCACGCGGTCGATCACCAGGCCACTGGAAGAGTCGATCCGCGTTGCCGACGCCGTTTCGAAGGGAGATCTGACCTGCGAGGTCGTCGCCGAAGGCAACGACGAACTCGCCCATCTGCAGCGCTCCCTGGAGAGCATGGTGAACGGCCTGCGCAAGGTCGTCACGAGCGTGCGCTCGGGAGTCGATTCGGTCGCGACCGCGTCCGATCAGATCGCCAGCGGCAATTCCGACTTGTCCGCCCGCACCGAACAGCAGGCGAGCAGTCTGGAGCAGACCGCGGCGTCGATGGAGCAACTGTCGAGCACCGTCAAGCAGAACACCGATTCCGCGCGCCAGGCCAACCAGCTGGCCGCTGCGGCGTCCGATGTCGCCGGGCGCGGCGGCAAGGCGGTGGGCCAGGTCGTCGAAACGATGGGCGAAATCGAGGCGAGCAGCCGCAAGATCGCCGAAATCATCGGGGTCATCGATGGGATCGCGTTCCAGACCAACATCCTCGCATTGAATGCCGCGGTGGAAGCCGCGCGTGCCGGTGAGCAGGGCCGCGGCTTCGCCGTCGTGGCCGGCGAGGTGCGCAACCTCGCGCAGCGTAGTGCCCAGGCGGCACGCGAGATCAAGTCGTTGATCGCCGACTCGGTGGCCAAGGTGGAGAGTGGTTCGCGTCAGGTCACCGAGGCGGGCAAGACCATGCGCGATCTGGTCGATCAGGTCAAGCGCGTAACCGATTTGCTGGCGGAAATCGCTTCGGCGACGATGGAACAGAACTCGGGAATCAGTCAGGTGAATACCGCGGTGACGCAACTCGACCAGATGACGCAGCAGAATGCCGCCTTGGTCGAGGAGAGCGCCGCCGCGGCGGCCAGCCTGCGCGAGCAGGCGGTGCAATTGGCGCAGTCGGTGGCGACATTCAAGCTGGGTCAGAACGAGGCGACGCGCGTGATCGCCGCAGCCCAGGCGGCGGCGCGATCAGCCCCGCCGGCGACGTCCCATCGTGCCGCGGCGTACGCTGCTGCTCCGGTTGCGAGCTCGGCGCCGGCGTCCACCGGCACCGTCAAGCCCGCCGCGAAGGCCGAGGACGACTGGGAAGAATTCTGACCCGGATCTCGTGGCAAACGCCGCGGCATTTCTCCCCCTCTCCCGCGTGCGGGAGCAGGTGGGCGTGAGAGAGATCTCCCCCTCTCCCGCGTGCGGGAGAGGGCGGGGGTGAGGGTGCCGGCACGCCTCGGCGCGCAACCCACGATGCCCGAGACCGGCCCTCGCCATTGCGGGGGCGGCCATGATGTCTGGTGTCGTGCTTCATTCCGTTTTGGAACGGAACTGCGCGGTGCCAGCGTCATCCCCGCCTCATCGATCCCCAACCCCGTCCGGCCGGCCGAAGACGATGCCGCCCTTTCGCGCCGACATTTCCAAAGCTAGCCCGAAGTTCCCCGTGAC
>JAJYBQ010000288.1 GCA_021778935.1 Pseudomonadota bacterium
GTTGTCGGCGACGTCGAGCATCGTCTGCATTTGGATCATTTTTTGTCCCAACTTTTCCCGCCGACACCAGGCCGCGCAGCGCGGTTCCGGGTACGGCGGTCAGTCTTGGTCCCGTCCGGGGAGAAATTGGTCGCCCGATTTCTCAAGCGAGCCCAAGATTGTAATCCGAGTCGCGGTAAATATGCAAACTGCCGGAAAACAGCCGAGAGCCGCGGTCAGGCGGCGGGGCTTTCAAACCGGTACACGGCCACCGTCGCCCGCAGATCCCGCAGCAAACGCACCGGCCGGCCCCGGGCGAGCAGCGCGCGATCGGTGATGCGCAAGCCCAGCCGGGCGGCGAGGACCTCAAAGTCCTTGGGCGTGCAGAGGTGAATGTTCGGGGTGTCGTACCACTGGTAGGGAATTTCCGGGGTCACGGGCATCCGGCCGCCGAGCAGCGATACGGCATGGCGCCAGTGGCCGAAATTCGGAAAACTCACGATGCCGCGCCGTCCGACCCGCCCCATTTCGCGCAGGATCGCCTCGACATGGTGCATTGCCTGCAAGGTCTGCGACAGCACGACCGTCTCGAACATGTCGTCGGCGAACATCCGCAGGCCGGATTCGAGGTCGGCCTGGATGACGTTGACACCCCGGCGGGCGCAGGCCAGCACGGACTCGTCGGCGATCTCGACACCATAGCCGTGGCAGCGGCGGGCCGTGCGGAGATGTTCCAGGAGGGTGCCGTCGCCGCAACCCAGGTCGAGCACGCGCGTGCCGTCGCCGATCCATTGCGCAATGAGCGCGAGATCCTGGCGCAACATCACGCGCCCTCCTGAGCGGATGTTTCCCGGGCGATCCGGTGGAAATACGCCGCCACGAGATCGTGGTAGCGCGGATCCGCAAGCAGGAACGCGTCGTGCCCGTGGGGAGCGTCGATTTCCGAACAGACGACGTCGCGCCCATTGGCAATCAACGCCGACGCAATCTCGCGGGTCCGGTCCGGCGCGAAGCGCCAGTCGGTGGTGAAGGAAATGAGCAGAAACTTCGCGATCGCCGGCGCCAGCGCGCGCACGAGATCGCCGCCGTGCGCCCGCGCGGGGTCGAAATAGTCGAGCGCGCGCGTAATCAGCAGATACGTGTTCGCGTCGAAATACTCGGAGAACTTGTCCCCCTGGTACCGCAGATAGGACTCGACCTCGAACTCGGCGCCGTAGCCGAAGCGGTAATCGCCGTTGCGCAGGCTGCGGCCGAAGCGTTCGGTCATGTCATCGCCGGACAGATAGGTGATGTGACCGAGCATGCGCGCCACGCGCAGACCGCGCTTGGGCACGACGCCATGGGCGTAGAAATCGCCATCATGAAAATCGGGATCGCTGCGGATCGCGGTGCGTGCGACATCGTTGAACGCGATGTTCTGCGCCGACAGGCGCGGCGTGGTGGCGATGGCCACGCAGTGCCGAATCCGCTGCGGGTAGCGGATCGCCCAGGACAGCGCCTGCATGCCGCCCAGCGAACCGCCCAGGACCGCCGCGAAACGCTCGATACCCAGGGAATCGGCCAGCCGCGCCTGGGCATCCACCCAGTCCTCGACGGTCACGAGCGGAAACGAGGCGCCGTACGGCTTGCCGGTGGCCGGATCGGTCGACATCGGACCGGTCGAACCAAAACACGACCCCAGGTTGTTCACGCCGATCACGAAAAACCGCCGCGTGTCGACCGGCTTCCCCGGACCCACCATGTTGTCCCACCAGCCGGTACTGCGCGCCACCCCCGCGTAGGTTCCGGCGACATGGTGGGATGCATTGAGGGCATGACATACCAGGACCGCGTTGTCGCGCGCGAAATTCAAGGCGCCGTAGGTTTCATAGCGCAACGCATACTGCGCGAGCTGCGCCCCGCTCGCCAGCGGCAGCGGGGCATCGAACCGCATGGTCCGGGCCTCGACGAGGCCGACCGAACGCATGTCGGTCGACGCTTCCGCGCTCATTCCGCCCCCTTCCGGGAGGCCTTGTCCGCGCGCTGCAAGGCCGAGCGGATCTCGATCGGGTCATGCATGCGGGCGACGCGCGCGGCGAGGCGTGCCGCCGCCTTCGTATCCAACTCGAACAGGCGCTGCTTGATCGGAAGGATCTGCGCAGGACTCATGGAAAACCGCCTCAGCCCCATGCCCAGCAGCAGTTCGGAGGCAGCGCCATCCCCGGCCATTTCCCCGCAGACGGAAACCGGCAATCCGGCTTTTCCTCCGCTGCGGATGGTGTGGTGGATCAACTGAAGCACGGCAGGATGCAAAGGTTCGTAGAGGTAGGCGACCGAACTGTCCGTACGGTCGATTGCGAGGGTGTATTGAATCAGATCATTCGTCCCCAGCGACAGGAATTGCAAGCGGCGGACAAAGGGGCCGAGATTCAACGCAGCGCCCGGGACCTCGATCATTCCGCCGATTTCGATGCCCGCATCGAATTTCTGCCGCCGCTCCTTGAGTTGCTCCTGGGCGCGCACGACGAATGCGATGGCCTGCTCGATCTCGTGCAGATGCGCGAGCATGGGGACCAGCAAACGTACGGTTCCGTGCTCGGATGCCCGCAGGATCGCTCGCAACTGCGTCAGAAACAGATCTGGATACGCCAGACAATACCGGATCGCCCGCAGCCCCAGGGCCGGGTTGGCCTGCAGCCCGGACCCATCGCCGTCGCGCGCCCCCGTCGAACCGGCATGCGCGCCGGGGTTGAGTACCTTGTCGGCACCGACATCGAGCGTGCGAATGACCACCGGCTTGCCCTTCATGGTCCGCGTCACCTTCGCCTAGGCCTCGTACT
>JAJYBQ010000289.1 GCA_021778935.1 Pseudomonadota bacterium
CGGGCGTTCGAGTGTACACGCCGCGGTACGCCCCGGGCCGGGAATATGACTGGCACCGCGGATTAGAACGCCGCCGGGCGCGCGGGATGCCCGCCGACAATCGCGGCGGGCCGCACAGCGGCGATTGGCCGCATTCACGGCATGCGCCCCATTCTGCGAATCAGGTTCACGAGCATCGCCGCGGTCGCGCCCCAGATGCGGGGTTCGATCCCGACGTATTCATAGACCCCACGGGTTTTCCCGCGCGAGCGATACTCGAATTGCCGCAGGTTGGCGGGGTCGAGCAGGAACCGCAGCGGCACTTCGAACACACGTGCCACTTCGCCGGGCTGCGGGACCAGCATCGCATCATGTGCAAGGCGCGCCACCACCGGCGTCACGCAGTAACCGCTGATCGTTTCCAACGGGTCGAGGTAGCCGAGCGGCTCTGTGGCCCCGGGCCGCAGCGAGATCTCCTCGCGGCTTTCGCGCAAGGCGGTCGCCACGGCATCGGTATCTCCCTCCTCGACACCACCACCGGGGAAACTCACCTGGCCGGCATGGTGTGCCAGGTCCTCCCGACGCACGGTGAACACCACCCTTGGCTCGGCAATGTCACGCACGGCCATCAGCACGGCCGCGTCGCGTCGCGGGGCATCCCCGATCAGTTCCACCAGATGGTCGTGGTTCCAGCCAGGGGGACCGGGCGGGGCATCCAGCGGATGCAGTGCCCGCGCGACGGCTTCGATCCAGCCCGTCATCGGCGTGGTGGCGGTCGCGAGGGTTGCACCTCGCGCATCCAGCGCCTGCGATCACTATCGCTCATCGTGCCCCAGCGCGCGATCTCAGCCAACGTGCGGCGGCAGCCGCGGCACAAGCCGTCCGCGTCCATGGTGCAGATGCCGATGCACGGACTCAACGGCACGTCGTCGCGGAAACGGGAGATTCCAGCCTGCATCCGGCAAGCCTAGCGCAATGCAGCGCAACCTGCGATTCCGATGCGCGAAGTCCGGAGCGAACCCACGGCCGCAGCGGAGCTAAGGCTTGACCCCGAGCAGGTGGATGTCGAACACCAGTGCCTCGTTGGGGCCGATGCGCGGCAATTGGCCGCGTATTCCATAGGCCTGGTCGGGGGGAACGAACACCTGCCAGTGATCACCGACGTGCATGCGGGTGATGACTTCGCGCCAGCCAGGGATCATGTACTTGACCGGAAATACCACGGGCTTGCCGCTATCCTCGGTATCGTTGAATACCGTGCCGTCGAGGAATTCGCCGCGGTATTGCAGCGTCACGTCGCTGTCGATGGTCGGGCTCTTGCCACCGCTGCCGCCATCGAGCACCTTGTACTGGACGCCCGACGGCAAAGTGACCACCCCCTGCTTCTTGCCGTTCTCGGCAAAGAACTTGCGTGCCTTCTGCAGGTTCGTGGCAGCCAGTTTCACGTACGCGGCGCGCGCCTGGGCGAGCATCTGCCGCTCCATCTTCTGGACCACTTGCTGCATCTGCTGCGGCGGATACTCCGGCTTCTTGCGCGTATAACCGTCCCGGACGCCGCGCAGCACGGTCGCGATATCGACATCAAGCTTGCGTTGACCCAGGTCGAGCCCCGCTTCGTAGCCCAGTGCATAGGAGAGTTCGGAACGATCGCCTGCGGGCGTCGTTGCCTTGGGTTGCTGCGCGAGCGCGCGCTGCAGCGGCCAAGCCAAACCGGCAACCAGCACCATCGCGATGACGATCCTGTTCATTTCGATTCCAGACCCGTTATCCGTTCCACACCGTGTTCGTTCGCAGCGATCCCCCACGACCCATGCTTTGAGCGCCATGGGCATCGAAAAGTTCCCGATTTCAAAAGGGTTTCCGGTACTTCAGTTCGCCCGCCGCCACCGCCAATTCGAGGCGGTTCTCCGGTGGCGCCAATGGACAGGTCGCATACGGGGTGAACGCGCACGGCGGATTGTAGGCCTTGTTGAAATCAAGCACGATCCTGCCTTCGCGGGGCATGTCGGTGTACAGGAAGCGTGCCGCGCCATAGGTCTGCCTGCCGGAGGTGGCATCGGCGAAGATCAGGAACAACTGCCGATCGCCGGGCGCTTCCAGCACCGGGTACAACTCGAATCGTTGGCCATCGCGCTCGAATGCCGCCCTGCCCGGCGCCGGATACCGCTCGATGGTACCGATCGCGGTACCGGTCGCGAGCTCCAGCGGCGGGTCCTGCGGCAGCCAGTCGGCCTCGATCCGCCATCGGGGGTCCACCGGAAACCGTTCGATGCCGGCGAAACGCGTCCTGGTCTCCGCTTCGCTGTCGCGCACGCGCAAACCCTTGCGGCCGCCGCGGTCGACCAGGATGAAGTTCATCGTGCCGAAAGCCACGGTGGTCGGGTTCGCGTGGCTGTCGTCCTCCAGGATCGCGTGCGCGGCATGTCGGCCGTCGATGGTCGCGGATGCATCCGCGGCAAGCTCGATCGAAACGACACCGTCGTCGCCCCACGCGATCTCGCCGAGCCTCCCCGGTGCCTTGGCCAGCACGATGTCGTTGTCCGCGGCACTGCCGATGCGGTTGGCGCCCGGCTTCAGCCATTCCAGCCCGACCAGGCTCAGCCAGCCCTCCGGCGCGATAAGCCGCCGGATGCGCTCGGCATGCCAACGTTCGATGTCGCGTACATAGGCGTCGCTGTCGGTCGTCATGCTGTCCACGCGCAGCGGCGATTGCGGGAAGCCGGGCAAAAGCGCCCGGCAATGGATGGCGAACCCAGTGGCCGTCCGGTGCTCAAGGAGTCGAGACACGCCCAAGA
>JAJYBQ010000290.1 GCA_021778935.1 Pseudomonadota bacterium
GAGATTGCCCTTCGGCTGGTTGGTCGACGCCGCGGTGATCGCGGCGCGCACCTGCTCCAGACTCAGGCCCCGCGCCGCAAGCGCGGCCGGATCGATCTGCACGCGCACCGCGTACTTCTTCTGGCCTGCGATGCTCACCTGGGACACGCCGGAGACGGTCGAGATCTTCTGCGCGAGAAGCGTGTTGGCGTAGTCATCCACCTTGTACACCGGCAGCGTGTCCGACGACACCGCATAGATGAGGATCGCGCGGTCCGACGGGTTGACCTTCCGGTAGGTTGGCGGGTTCGGCAGATTCTTGGGAAGGAGCCCGCCGGCGGCGTTGATCGCCGTCTGCACGTCCTGCGCCGCGGCGTCGATGTTGCGATCGAGATCGAACTGCAGCGTGATCGAGGTCTGACCCAGGCCGCTGGTGGACGTCATCTGGCTGAGGCCGGGCAGGGCGCCGAACTGCTGCTCAAGAGGAGTCGCGACCGACGACGCCATCGTCTCCGGGCTCGCGCCGGGCAGCGACGCCGTGACGCTGATCGTCGGGAAGTCGACGGTCGGCAGCGCGGCGACAGGAAGGAGATTGTAGGCGAGCAGACCGAACCCCAGAACCCCGAGCATCAGCAGGGAGGTCGCGATTGGCCGGACGATGAATGGGCGTGAGATATTCATCGTGATTGCGACGTGGAGTCGGAACCGTTGGTCCCGCTTGCCGGGGCGGGGGCCTCGATCCTGACCCTGCTGCCATCCTCCAGGCGGTACTGGCCGTCGAGCACCACGTGTTCACCGGCCGCCACGCCGCGCTCAATCACCGCCACGCCCAGGTCGGTCGAAGTCGTGGTGACTGTCCGCTGGGAGACCGTTTCGTTCGGATTGATCACGAAGACGAAATCGCCCCCGGGGCCCTGCTGGACCGTACGTTCCGGCAGCGTGATCGCGTTCTTGCGCACTCCGATGAGGAAACGGAGCGTGACGAACTCGCCCGGCCACAGCTCCGTGTCCCGGTTCGGAAACGTCGCTTTCAATTTGAAGGTGCCGGTCGCCTGATCGATCTGATTGTCGATGGTGAGCAGGGTGCCCTCGGCGATCGGTTTGGCGCTCGAGCGGTCGAACGCCTCCACCCGAAGCGGGCGGCCGCTGCGCATGCCGGTCAACACCGCCTGAACCCGACTCTGAGGCAACGTGAAGATAACCGAGATCGGCTTGAGCTGAACGATGGTGAGCAGTCCGTTCGTTCCGTTGGCGGGGACGATGTTGCCGGCATCAACCATCCGAAGACCGACACGGCCGTCGATCGGAGACGTGATATGCGTGTAGGCGAGATTGAGCTCCGCGGCCTGGAGCCCGCCGCGATCGAACAGCACGATGCCCTCGTCGGCCTGCACCGTCGCCTGCTGCGCGGCGACCTGCTGCTCCGGCACTGCGTGTTGCGCGACTGCCTCGCGGTAACGCTGGAGGTCAAGGCGGGCGTTGGCGAGTTGGGCCTGGTCCCGCTCGAGTTGGCCGCGTGCCTGCTGCAGCGCGGCTGCATAGGGCCGTGGGTCGATCACCGCGAGAAGGTCGCCCCGCTTGACCATCTGGCCCTCCTTGAAATGGACCGCGTCGAGTGTGCCGCCCACGCGGCTGGTCACGGTCACCTGCGCGTCCGGCACCACCGTGCCAAGCGCGTCGACCGTGACATCGACATCCCGTGCGGTGGCAACGGTCATGGTGACCGGCACGACGATGGCGCCACTCTTTGGCGTCTTCGCGGCAGTGATACGGTTGATCCAGATCAGGACGCCGACCACGAGGATCAGCGCCACGGCGCCGACGACTCTGCGGGCTTTGGGTTTGGGAGACGGGCTGTTACTCATGGCAGTGGAAAGTGGGGGAGGGGGGGCTTCCCTGGATAGTCGATCCGCGGGCATCCGCGGAACCTGCGAGTTGGGCTTCAATCGCACGATCGATGGCCAGCAACAGGCCGGCGAAATCGAGGGGTTTCTCAAAACACCCGCTGGCGCCCGCCGCGCGGGCCGCCGCCTGCTGGTGGGGCCAGGCGGTGATGATGATCGCAGTCAGCGCGGGAACCTGCCGCCGCATCGCCGCCAGCGTCGTCCATCCACTTTCGCCAGGCAGCTCCACGTCGACCAGCGCGACGTCGACCGACCCCAGATCGCCCAGCGCCTCGATCGCCTCGCTTCCGGTGGCTACGGCAACCGCATGGTAACCGGATTCAACCAGCACCCGCGCGAGCATCTGCCGCACCACAGGGTCGTCGTCGACCACCAGGATGCGTTTGGGATGAGTGCAGGAAGATGCGGCAGGCACGGGAATGGCCCCCTCTTGCTAGCCGCATGCCAACCGACAGCCTTTCATTGGTAGTAAATCACTTAAGAAAGTATGGAGCGTAGCCGGAGCTAAAAGCCGCCTAAAATCTTTCCATCGGGTGCAAAGCGTCTTAGCTCCCCCCTGCCCGTCCATCCATGACTCCGCGTCCATGACAAATCTTGCCGTCCGTCTTCGAATCGTCGTCCTCGGCCTGGCCTTGGCGGCACTTGGTGCGACGATCGCCGGAATCCTTTGGAATTTCCAGCGGCAGGCGCAGGAAGTCCGCATGAAGCTGGCCGGCATTGATACCGAGAGCGGCGAACTCGCATCGCAATTCAAGGATCGCTTTCGGGAGATCACGAACGCGCGCCTGCAATATGCCGTCAGCCATGATCCGGCGGACTGGCGACAATTTCTAGGGGCAACCCGGGCGCTGTGCCAGTGGACGAACCAGCAGACGCGCAAGCTCAAG
>JAJYBQ010000037.1 GCA_021778935.1 Pseudomonadota bacterium
GCAGACCCAGGCGCTGCGCGCCGGCGTGGAAGTGCTCGTCGCGACGCCGGGGCGCCTGCTCGACCATCTGCAGTCACGCAATACCTCGTTGTCGCAGGTGCAGGTGGTCGTTCTGGATGAGGCCGACCGCATGCTCGACATGGGGTTTTTGCCGGACATCTCGCGCATCCTCAACCTGTTGCCGCGGGAACGGCAGAGCCTGATGTTTTCGGCAACGTTCTCCGACGAGATCAAAAAGCTCGCCGCCAACTTTCTCCGCGATCCCGTGCTGGTTGAGGTCGCGCGCAGCAACGCGACGGCCGAGACGGTGCGTCTGGCGCTCGTGCGGGTCCATGAATCGGAAAAGGAAGCGGCGCTAACGGCATTGCTGCGCGATCACGATTACGCCCAGGTGCTGGTGTTCGTGAACGCCAAGATCGGCGCGCGCCGGCTGGCACGGCAGCTCGAGCGCGATGGCGTGGCGACGGAGTCGATCCACGGTGACAAGTCGCAGGACGAGCGCATGAAGGCGCTCGACGCATTCAAGAGCGGTGCGGTGCGCGTTCTGGTCGCGACCGATGTCGCCGCGCGGGGGTTGGACATCTCGGCGTTGCCTGCCGTCATCAATTACGACGTCCCGTTCTCGGCGGAAGACTATGTTCATCGCATCGGCCGTACTGGCCGGGCGGGAGCCGAAGGCGTTGCGTTCACGATCGCCAGCGGGGCCGACGACAAGGCGATTGCCGCGATCGAAAAGTTGATCAAGCGGCGGATCGAACCGATGACGGTCGATCTCCATCTTTCCCGACGTTCCCCCCCCAGCCGACCCGAAGGGGCCCGTGCCGCGCGTGGTCCATCCGCGCAGCGGCGCCCTGCCGCGCCGGTGGACGATTTTTTTCTCAAGCCCTACGAGCCCGGTCCGTCGGCAGCCGCCGACGACGGGACGGCATCTGCTACTCCGGCAGCAACGGAGGAACGCAAGTCTCCTGTCCGGCGCGCAGCGTTGCTGGGCGGAGGACGCCGGTAGGGCATCGTTGTCCCCGCGGTGTCGGCAGTCTGCACCCTGGTGCGGCTTCGGATCCTGCATTCTCGCATTGTCTTCACGCCGGGGCCAAGGGATAATCGCTCCATCCTGCTTGAGGGCATGGCGGAAATTCTCGATCTCCAACGTGCTGCATCTCTCCCGGGATCGGTGCTGCAGCGTCCGGTCGGGTGTTCGGAAAAGGGTCGTAATTCTTCTGTAGACGGGAAGGACCTCGTTGGGTACCTTGGGGGGGCAGTCTCGATCGTTCGGCAGTTCGGTGCAACTGCCCGTTGCGAATGCGGACGCGGGGCCGCGGTCCGCGCTTTGGGATCGGTTGCCGGGTTTCGTCTGGGTGGTGGATGCGTGGGGCCGCATCCTGCATACGCAGAGCGACGATGTACGGCGCTGGGGAATGCGGATCGACGCCCACATGCATCCGCGCTGGTGGGATGCCTTCGTTTATCAGCCCCGTTCCCGCGAAGCGATGGTGCGCGCGTTCGATGCCGCGCTGCACGGCCGCCCGACATACGACTTGCAAGTGGATCGCTCCAGCCACTCCGGCGGGCGGCTCGCGCTGCGCGCGCACGTCGTGCCGATTTCCTGGCCCCCCGAGTCGACCCTGGCGGAGGGGGTGGCTGCGGTGCAGCCGGCGGCGATGGTGCTCGACACGATCGCCTCGGCGCGCGAACTGCTGGAGACCGAACATCTGCGTCAGCGCAAGGCGTACTACAAGGCGCTGGTGGAGGTGAACCCGAATTTCATCTGGGCGTGCGACGAGCATTTCCGGTTCACGTTCGTGAGCCGGCGCGCCTGCCGGGAACTCTACGGCTACGCGGTCGAAGAGTTGATCGGCGTCTCGCTGAGCGTCCTGCTCGATCCAGGCGTTGACCAGACCGGGGCGCGGCGGGCGCTGGCGTCGCTGCGGCAGGGAAAGATCCTGCGCGACATGGAGATGGCCCAGATCACCCGGGACGGTCGGCGCGTTGCGGCGCATCTCAGTGCGGTGGGATTGACCGGACCGAACGGTGCCTTCACCGGGGCCCTGGGGATCATCGTCGATGTCACCGCCTTGCGGCAGCGGGAAGCCAGCCTCGCAGAGGCGCTGCGGGTCGAGCGTAGTCTGCTCGATTCCGCGGGCCAGGCGATCGCGGTGATCAAGGACAGCGCAGTGGCGCGGTGCAACGAGGCGTTCCTGGGATTGCTGCAGCGTGATGCGCGGGAGATCGAGCGTATGCGCGTCGTCGACCTTTTCGCGGATTCGGCAGACTGGGTTGGACTTTGCGCGACGGCTGATCGTGCGGCATTGTCCGAGCGGGCCGTCGTGCGCGAGATGAAGATGCGCCGCCTCACTCCCGGACTGGCGTCGGAGCAGATCGTCTGGTGCCAGCTCACCCTGCGCGCCATCGATCCCGGCGAGTACGTTCTGGTGGCGACCGACATCGACTCCATCCGGCGGCGCGAAGCACACGCGATGTTCGATGCGCGCCACGACGAACTGACCGGCCTGGCCAATCGCCGGCTCTTTGCCGAGCGTGCACAGGCGGTGCTCGCGGCCGGAGCGCTGCGCAATACGGGTTGCGCGATCGTAGTGATCGACCTCGATGGATTCAAGGGCATCAATGACCACTACGGTCACCAGGCCGGAGACGTGGTGCTGCGGGAAATGGCGCGACGGCTGCTACGGGTGGTGCGGCCACAGGACACCGTCGCGCGCTACGGCGGCGACGAGTTCGCCCTGCTCGTTCCCGATGCGGGCGGCCGACGCGATGTCGAGGCGATCGCCAATCGCCTGCTCGATGAACTCGCGCGGCCGCTGGAAATCGAGGGCAACGGCACGCACGTCCTGTCGGCAAGCGTGGGAATCGCGATGGCGCAGGAGTCGGGCCGGGAGATGTCCTGGCTGTTCAATCTCGCGGATCGTGCGATGTACGAGGCGAAGAATGCGGGTGGGAATCGTGCGGTGTTCGCCGCCGACGTTGCGGTTTCCGAACCGCCGGTGCCCGTCGCGGGAACCGCCCGCGGCGTGCTCGGACGCGCGGCGTGAAACGTTGCCGGACTCCTGATCTCAGCCTTTGTGCCGGCGCCGTCCGGATCGCGCCCCCGGGAACATGGCTTCGTATGCCGTCCGGATCGCATCCGCATCGTTCTCCCGCATGAGGCGCCCGATGTACTGGAGTTGGCGCCGGCGGCCTTCGTGTGCATGGATGCGCTGGGCGGCGAGGATCGCGTCGCGCAGCGATTCCGGCAGGTTGAGGCGCGTGAGCTGTTCGGGCTTGCATGCCACTAGGCGCACGCCCAGTTGCTGCAGTTCCGTCATGTCGCGCTTGCGCTGCGATTTGCTGGGGCGGTCGGCGATGACGTCTTCGCCGGTGGGGTTTTCATCATCGCGCATGGCGCTGGCGTTCTGAGTCTCGGGACACTCGGTATGATACCGATCCCACTTCGGCCATTCCGGGCGCCCAATTTCCACGATGAACGCTCCATTCTCGATTCCTGTTTCCCGCTTGCGCGAACTCGCGCAAGATGCCCTGCATCATGCGCGCAAACTCGGCGCCAGCGACTGCGTTTGCGAGGCGAGCGAGGCGACCGGCTTGTCGGTGACCACCCGCAAGGCGAAGGTGGAGACCATCGAGACCACCCGCGACAAGGGGCTGGGGATCACCGTCTACCTCGGCAAACGGCGCGGCAATGCGTCGACGTCCGATTTTTCCCCCGACGCGATCCGTCAGGCCGTGCAGGCGGCGTACGACATCGCCCGCCATACCGCGCAGGACGACGCGGCGGGGTTGCCCGAGCCCGAGGAATTCGAAACCTCGCCCATCGATCTGGATCTCTTCCATCCCTGGGCGCTCGACGCCGAGGCTGCGATCGCCATCGCGCAGCGCGCGGAGGAGGCGGCCTTTGCGGTAAGCGGGCAGATCGTCAACTCGGAAGGCGCCAACGTCCATACGGGCTGTGATCAGTTCGTCCTGGCGAATTCGCGGGGTTTCGCGTTCGGCTATCCGCAGTCCCGCCATTCGATTTCCGTGGTGCCGATCGCGCGCGGGGCCGGTGGCATGCAGCGCGACGACTGGTATTCGTCGGCGCGTCGCAGCGCGGATCTGGCGGACGCGCAGGCGATCGGCCGCTACGCCGCGCAGCGGGCGCTGGCGCGGCTGGGCGGGCGCAAGATCGAGACGCGGCAATGCCCCGTGCTGTTCGAAGCGCCGGCGGCCTGCGGCCTGCTGGGGCACCTCGTGCATGCGGCTTCGGGCGGCGCCCTGTACCGCAAGGCCTCGTTCCTCGTCGATTCCCTGGGGCGCAAGCTGTTCCCGGACCACGTCACCGTGCATGAGGATCCGTTCGTTCCGCGCGGCATGGGATCGAGCCCCTTCGACGAGGAGGGCGTGCGCGGTCGTGCGCGCGACGTCGTGGCCGATGGTGTGCTGCAAGGGTATTTCCTGTCTTGCTATTCCGCGCGCAAGCTCGGAATGAAGTCCACCGGCAATGCCGGCGGCGCACACAATCTGGTCCTGCATTCGAAGGCCACGCGGCCGGACGACGATTTCGAGGCGATGCTGCGCAAACTCGGAACCGGCTTGCTGGTGACCGAGCTCATCGGCATGGGCGTCGACTACGTCAATGGCGATTATTCGCGCGGCGCGAGCGGATTCTGGGTCGAGAACGGCGAGATCGCCTATCCGGTCGAGGAAATCACCATCGCGGGCAACCTCCAGGACATGTTCGGCGCGATCGCTGCGGTGGGTGCGGACACCATCGTCCGCGGCGGGCGGAAGACCGGTTCCATCCTGCTCGAATCGATGACGGTCGGGGGAAGCTGATCGGTGCCGGGGAGGCGCCGGGACTACTCCCTCTCAATTCCCAGCTTCTCCCGCCAGAACGCCACCTGTTTCGCCACCTGCGCGGGAGCCGTGCCGCCGAGGTGGTCGCGTGCCGCGACGCACGCCTCGGGCGTCAAGGCGGCGATCATGTCCGCAATCGCCTGCGGATCGATTCCCGGAAGGAAGGCGCGCACCTCCTCCACGGGCAGTTCCGGCAGGTCGCAGCCGAGTTCCGCGGCGCGGCGCACGGCGCGGCCGACGGCCTCGTGCGCGTCGCGGAAGGGCATGCCCCGGCGGACCAGGGCGTCGGCGAGGTCGGTGGCCGTCGCATAGCCCTGCCGCAGCGCCTGGCGCATCGCATCGGGCCTGGCGATGATGCCGGGAACCAGTTCGGCGAAGGCGCGCAGCGTGTCGCGCACGGTGTCGATCGTATCGAAGAGCGGCTCCTTGTCTTCCTGGTTGTCCTTGTTGTACGCCAGCGGCTGCGCCTTGATCAGCGTGAGCAGGGCGACCAGATGCCCGAGCACACGACCGGTCTTGCCGCGGGCGAGTTCCGGGACGTCCGGGTTGCGCTTCTGCGGCATGATCGACGATCCGGTCGTGAACCGGTCCGGCAGTTCGATGAACGCGAAGCGCGGATTGACCCACAGGATCAGTTCCTCGGCGAAGCGCGAACAATGCGCCATGACGAGCGCGGCCGCAGCACCGAATTCCACCGCGAAGTCCCGATCGGAAACCGCATCCATCGAGTTGCGGCAGACGTCCTCGAATCCCAGGCGCTGCGCCACGAACTCGCGGTCGATCGGATAGCTGGTGCCGGCAAGCGCCGCCGCGCCCAGCGGCAGGCGGTTGATGCGCCGGCGCGCATCGGTCATCCGTTCGGCGTCGCGGCCGAACATTTCGACGTACGCCAGGAGGTGGTGGCCGAATACCACGGGCTGCGCCACCTGCAGGTGGGTGAAGCCGGGCATCAGGGTCGCGGCGTGCGCCGCCGCCAGTTCGACGAGTGCATGTTGCAGGCGGCGGAGTTCGTCGACGATGGCATCGACCTCCGCGCGCAGGTAGAGCCGGGTGTCGGTCGCCACCTGGTCGTTGCGCGACCGCCCGGTATGGAGGCGCTTGCCGGCGTCGCCCACGAGTTCGGTGAGCCGGGCTTCGATGTTGAGGTGCACGTCTTCGAGTTCGAGCCGCCAGACGAATTCGCCGCGCTCGATTTCCCCGCGGATCTGCGCCATGCCGCGTTCGATCGCCTGCAGATCGCCCTCGGAAAGCAGCCCCGCCCGTGCGAGCATCGCCGCGTGGGCGAGGGAGCCTTCGATGTCGGCGAAGGCCAAGCGACGGTCGAAGCCGACGCTGGCGGTATAACGCAGGACGAAGTCGGCCACGGGTTCGGAAAATCGGCCCGACCACGCCTCATTCTTTGCGTGCAGGGAGGAGGTGGAGGCCGGGGTCGACGCCCCGGCGTTTCCGGCGGATGTGGTTTTGTCGTTCATCGCGAAATTTTATCGTGCGCCGCATCGCAAAGGCATAATCGGTCCCCGTGTCCGAGTTCCGTTCCCGTGATTGCGTTCCGGTTCCCGACGGCTGCAATGCCGGCATTGCGCTGCGCGTCGCGCTCGGGGTCAACGCAGCGCTGGCGGTGGTGGCTGCTGCCGCCGCCGCGGCGCTGCGCGCGCCAGCCGAAGCCTCGGTGCTGTTTTTCCAGATCGCCGCGATTGCCGAGCCGACCACGTTTGTCAGCCTGTTGGCGTGGTGCGCGATACGGCGCCGGGCCGGGAGGCGCTCGGCCCGGGTGCAGCGGTTGGGGGCGTGGGCGGTTCCGGGCGTCGCGGCCGTGGCGGTGCAGGAAGCCCTGCATGTCGGAATTCCGGGCGCATCGTCCACCGATGCCGTGGCCGTGGCTGCGGCGTTCGGCCTGTTGGGCGGAATCGTGGTGCAGCACTATCTGGAACTGCGGGCGCGGGCCTACTCGCCGACGATCGATGAGGCCAAGTTCCAGGCACTGCAATCGCGCATCCGGCCCCATTTCTTCTTCAACAGCCTCAACGCGGTGCTGGCCGTGCTGCGCGAAGACCCCACGCGCGCCGAGCACATGCTGGAAAGCGTGGCGGATCTCTTTCGCGCCGTGATGGGCGATGTGCGCCGCATGGTGCCCTTCGGGGAGGAAATCGACCTGTGCCGGCGCTATGTGGAGATCGAGCAGACGCGGCTCGGCGATCGGCTGGCGGTGCGCTGGGACGTCGGGGCGGTTCATCCGAATGCACGGGTGCCGCAGTTGCTCCTGCAGCCGATCATCGAGAACGCCGTGCGCTACGGTGCCGAACGCCATGCGGGCGGCGAAGGCGGACCGTGCGAAATCGACATCCGTGTGCGGCAGATCGGCTTCCGGTTGGAAGTGTTCGTCGCCAATCCGATCGCGGCCGAACCGGTGCAGCGCGAAGGCAATCAGATCGGCCTGCGTAACATCCGCGGCCGCCTGGCCCTGATCTACGATTTGGAGGCGCAATTGGACACGCGGGTGCGGGGGGGGCGTTTCGAACTCACGATGACGCTTCCGGTGGCGCGTTCGGAACCTCGGAGGGGAGATGCCGATGCTGCGGGTCTTGATCGTCGATGACGAACCGCCGGCGCGTACGCGCCTGCGGCAGAGGCTGGGCGACTGCGCGGCGGAGGTGGCGGTCGACGTGGTGGGGGAGGCCGCCGGCGGCGCGGCGGCCGTGGAGGCTGCCGCCCACCTGCAGCCGGACCTCGTGCTGCTCGATATCGCGATGCCCGACATGAACGGAATCGAGGCGGCGCGCCATCTCGCGCGGCTGCCGGCGCCGCCGGCGGTCGTGTTCGTAACCGCATTCGACGACCATGCGATCGCGGCCTTCGAGGTGCAGGCGGTCGACTATCTGCTCAAACCCGTAGGCACGGAACGACTGGTTGCCGCGCTGACGCGGGTCCGCGGGCGCGTTGCCGAAGCCGGCGGGTTGTCCGCGGATGCGCGCCTTGCCTCGGCGGCGCGCGCGCTCGGGGTCGCCCGCACGCGCCTTGCGATCGCCGAGCGCGGGCGCATGCATTTCGTGCCGATCGAGGACATCGTCTATCTGCGGGCCGAACTCAAATACGTCACGGTGCGCACCCCGGCACGCGAATATTGCACGGAAGAGTCGCTGGCGTCGCTGGAGAGCGAGTTCGGTGCCCGGTTCGTCCGCGTCCATCGCAGCGCCCTGGTGGCGCGTGCGCGGGTCGCCGGATTCGAACGGGTCCGCAGCGGTGAGGCCGAGGGCGAAGGCGGGGAGGCGCACTGGCAGGTCGTGCTGCGCGGCGTTCCCGACCGCTTGCCGGTGAGCCGTCGACAGTGGCCCACCGTGAAGGACCTGGCCTGATCCGGAAGGACCTCGCTTAACAGCATGAAGCACTACACTAGCGGGATATGACACCTCGCAAACTCCGTATCGCCACGCGGGCGAGCCCCCTGGCGCTTTGGCAGGCGCACCATGTGCGCCAACGATTGATCGACGCCGATCCGGCGCGCGCCGTCGAGCTGCTGGAATTGACCACCCGCGGCGACCAGATCCTGGATCGCAGCCTGTCGAAAGTGGGCGGCAAGGGCCTGTTCGTCAAGGAACTCGAGGTGGCGCTGCTGGAAGGCCATGCCGACCTCGCGGTGCATTCGCTCAAGGATGTACCGATGGAGCTTGCGCCCGAATTCGAACTCGCGGCGGTCCTCGAGCGCGCCGATCCGCGGGACTGCGTGGTCAGTCCGCGCTATCCGAGCCTGGAGTCGCTGCCGGCCGGCGCGCGCGTCGGGACGTCGAGCCTGCGGCGCGAGCTGGCGTTACGCGCGACATACCCGCACCTCGAGATCGTCGCGGTGCGCGGCAATGTCGGCACGCGCTTGGCCAAGCTCGATCGCGGCGAGTTCGACGCACTGTTGATGGCGGCAGCGGGCTTGCAGCGACTGGGGTTGGCGAAGCGCATTGCGCAGATCCTGCCGGTCGACTCCTTTCTGCCGGCGCCCGGGCAGGGCGCGCTGGCGATCGAGATCCGGGCGGGCGATGGGGCGGTCCGGGAACAACTGGCCTTTCTGGACCATCCCGCCACGCGTGCGATCGTCATCGCCGAGCGTGCGGTGTCGCGCGGGTTGGGAGGGTCGTGCCAGTTCCCCTTGGCGGCATACGCCGAGATCGGCGACGCGACGCTCCAGCTGCGCGCCTGGGCGGGCGATGCCGCGACCGGGAAGCGGCTCGATGCGCGGGCCGCCGGGCCGGTGGAACAGGCGGAGGCCATCGGCGTGCGCGTTGTCGACGATCTCAAGGCGCGCGGGGTGGAGCGACTGCTTGCCGGTGGATAGGCCGCCGCTCGTTCTGGTTACCCGCCCCGAGCGGCCCGGGCGACTGCTGGCTGCGCGGCTGCGCGACGCCGGTTCGGGTGGTGGCGTGTCGGCGCTCTGGTGGCCGGCGTTCGATCTCGTATCGTTGCCCGAGGATCCGGCGCTGCAGGCGTCGCTTGCCCGCCTCGCCGACTTCGATCTCGGGGTGTTCGTAAGCCCGGCGGCGGCGCGGGCCTGCGCGCTGGCGCTGCGGGCACCGTGGCCGGAGTCGACCGCGATTGCGGCGGTGGGCGCCGGCACCCGGCAGGCGGTGCTGGCATGCATTCCGGACGCGCAGCGCGCGCGCATCATCGCGCCGCCGGACGATGATGCGGCCGCCGGCGGCTCGGAGGCATTGCTGTCCGCCTTGCGTCGGGCCGGCCTGGCGCCGGAGCGGGTGTTGGTCGTCCGCGCCCAGCGCGGGCGCGAACTCCTCGCCGATGCGCTGGCGCGGGCCGGAGCCCAAGTGCAGCAGGTCGCCGCCTATCGGCGCACCGTGCATCGCCCGGATCCGTGCGCGTGGGCGGCGCTGCGGGCGATCCGCGCACTCGGACGCCCGATCGTGCCGTTCTTGAGCAGCAGTGAAGGGGTGGATGCGCTTGGGGAGCAGTTGGCGGCGGGAACCCCGCCGTTGTCGTGGAGCGAGGTCCGCGCGGCATTGTGCCTGCATCCGCGCATCGTGGGCGCGCTGGCTGCTCGAGGGGTCGCCGATGCGCTCGTGTGCGACGCGGATGCCGCATCGATCCTCGACGGACTGCGGCGCGCGCAGGCACTCGGATCGGGTACATTGGATTCATGAGTACTTCCTCACCACCCACCTCTTCGGAAACTCCTTCCGCGGCCAAGCCGTATGGCCGCGGGACGCGCGGGGACGAGCCGTCCGCCGCCGGGCTGTCGGGCCGGACCACCGGCGGCGCGCGCGAGACGGCTGCGGCCGCGGGGGTGGGTTTCGCCCTCGGCGCCCTGCTCCTGGGTGTCGCGCTGGTGTGGCAGAACCACCGGTGGCAGCAGCGGCTGGCGCAGCAGGCGGTCGAGCGCGCAGTGCAGATCCGGCGCCAGGACGCACTCGAACGACGCATCGCCGGGCTCGAGCGGCAAGCGGCGGGGCGAGCGGTCGTGCCGCAGGCGACACCCGACGTCATGCTGGATCCGCAATTGCGCCGCCAGCAGACGGCACTGGTCTTGTTGGACGCCGAGCGGGTGGCGGAACTGGTCCAGGTGCAGTTGCGCCTCGGTCTTGCTCCGGCACGGGCGATCGGCGTGCTGTCCGAGGTCGATGCCCGCCTGGGCAAGCTGGGAACTCCGGCGGCGGCGCGGGTGCGGCGGGCGCTGGGAGACGATCTGGCGCGCCTGCGCACGGCGTCCACGGCCGACGTCGGGGCTGCCGCCGCGCAACTGGATTCGGTGCTCCATGCGGTGCGCGCGTGGCGCGCGCTGGCCGATACCGCGCACACCGCGCTCGATCTGCCGGCTCCGTCGCCGACACCCGCTGCGGCCGGCACGCCTGCGGGTGCCGGTGCGGGCATGCGAACCGGTGGCTGGGGCGAGCGGATCCGCGCCGGGTTGGAAGACGCGTTCGGCGGCTTGTTGCGAATCCAGGCCGTCCCGACCCCGGATGCGGTCCGGCTCGGCCCGGCGCAGCAGGAGATCCTGCGCGACCGGGTCCGCCTGGAACTCCTCGATCTGCAGCAGGCGGTTCTCCTGCGGGATGGCGCGCGGGCCCGCATCCGCGAGCAATCGCTGGAATCGTTGCTGCAGCGGTATTTCGATCCGCGCGATCCCGCCATCGCCGGCGCGCTGACCCAGATCCGTACGGCCGCCGATGCGGCGTCCTCCGCGGCGCCACCCGCGCTCGACGAGACCCTGGCGGCGTTGCGCGCGGCGGTTCGCACCGGAGGAAACTGAGGTGAAGACCCTGCTGTGGGGCGTGGCGCTGGCGGTGCTGGCCGCGGCGCTGGCGTGGCTGCTGCACACGACCGAGGGGGCGGTGGTCGCGCTTGCGCCGCCGTGGCGGGTGGACGCGTCGCTCGACCTCGTCCTGCTCCTCACGCTGTTCGCGCTGTGGCTGGCCTATCTCGCCGGGCGGCTGGTGCAGCGCGCCAAGGATTTTCCGGAGCGGGTGCGGGTCTACCGCGAGCGCCGCAGCGACTGGGGGGCGCAGCGTGGCCTGGTGGTGGCGCTCAAGGCTCTGCTCGAAGGGCGGTTCGCGCGCGCCGAGCGCGCGGCCGAGCGCGTCCAGGGCTACCCGCAGATCGCCGGCCTGGCGGCCCTGCTCGGGGCGCGGGCGGCGCACCGGATGCAGGAGCATGCACGCCGGGACCAGTGGCTGGAGCGCGCCGCCGTCGATCCCGAGCTTGCCACCGCCCGCAGCGTGGTGAGCGCGGAACTCTGGGCCGAACAGCGCGAGAACCTGCGCGTGCTGCAGACCATCGAGGCGATGCAGCAGGCGGGGGCGCGCCATATCCATGTTCTACGCATGGCGGCGGTGGCGCATCTGCAACTGGGCCATTGGGAGGACGCGTTGCGGATCGTGCGTGCGCTGGAAAAGCACCGCGGCCTGCCGGCGCCGGCCTGCGCGGCCTACAAGGCGATGGCGTATCGCGGCCTGCTGCAGGACGCCGACGGCGCGGATCTCTTCTCCCGTGCATGGAATGCGGTGCCGGCATCCGATCGCCGCGCGCCGGACCTCGCGTTGGTCGCCGCGCGCGCGTTCAACGGATTCGGCATGGGAACCGAGGCCGCCAAAGCGATCGACGACGCGCTGGAGGCGGTCTGGAACGAATCGCTGCTCGACGAGTATGACCGTTGCACGCTTGCCGACGGCCGCGCATCGCTCGCCCGGGCAGAACGCTGGCTGGCGCAGCATGGCCCCTCGGCGGCGCTGCTGCGTTGTCTGGGCCGGATCTGCCTGCGGGAGCGGCTATGGGGGAAGGCCCGGGCATACCTGGAGGACAGCCGGCGCCTCGCGCCGGCGCCGGAAACTTCGCTGGCGCTGGGCGAACTCGCCGACGCGGTGGCGGATCCGCAAGCCGCCGCACAGGCCTACCGGGAAGCGGCCCGCGGCTTCGCCGACCGGCCGCCGGCCCCCGCGACGACCGGGGCCGACCGCCTGTCCCGCCGCGAAACCAGCCTGTAGCCCGATACAATCCCGCGCCACGCATCCATCGAAGCGCTGTCGCAGATCACGTGAGGAATCCAGTATGAGTCTCAGCAAGGTAGGCCCCGGCAACACGCTGCCGGACGAGTTCAACGTCGTCATCGAAATTTCGATGAACGCCGATCCGATCAAGTATGAAGTGGACAAGGAGACCGGGGCGCTGTTCGTCGATCGCTTCATCGGCGCGGCGATGCACTATCCCTGCAACTACGGCTACATTCCGCACACGCTGGGCGAGGATGGGGATCCGCTCGACGTGCTGGTGATCACGCCATTTCCGCTGCACCAGGGCGTAGTCGTGCGTTGTCGCCCGCTGGGGATGCTCAACATGCAGGACGAGAGCGGCGGCGATGCGAAGCTGCTCGCCGTTCCCACCGACAAGATCCTGCCCTGGTACAAGCACTGGCGCTCGCCGCAGGACCTCGCCCCGGAACGCCTTATCCAGATCCAGCACTTTTTCGAGCACTACAAGGATCTCGAAGCCGGAAAATGGGTCAAGGTCCAGGGGTGGTCGGAGTCGGATGCGGCGCGTGCCGAGATCCTGGCCTCGGTCGAGCGATATCAGTCGGCGGCGGTGAAACCGGCGTTCTGACGGCGACATGTCCTCGGTTCGCGTCGCGGTCGCGCAGATCGATTGCACGGTCGGCGATTTCGCCGCCAATCGGCGGCGGATCGTCGACGCGGCGGCGCAGGCCGCCCGCGCCGGTGCCGATGTGCTGCTCACTCCGGAACTGTCGATTTCCGGATACCCGCCCGAAGATCTGCTGCTGCGCGCGTCGTTCTACACCGCGGCCGACGCGGCACTGCGCGCGCTGGCGCAGGATCTGGCCCAGTTCCCGGGCCTGCACGCCATCGTGGGCCATCCGATGGCGCGGGGCGGAGCACGCTTCAACGCGGCGTCGCTCCTCGTCGGCGGCATCGTCGCGGGCGTGTATTGCAAGCACGACCTCCCCAATTACGACGTGTTCGACGAGCGGCGCTATTTCACCC
>JAJYBQ010000291.1 GCA_021778935.1 Pseudomonadota bacterium
CGCGGACTACGTATTCTCGCGCAATCGGGGGCCATCCATCGGCTGCAGGAAGAAATGGCGAAAGTCGAGCGCCGCATATTGCTCGGGCGCGGCGCCCTCCTGCGGGAAGACGAGCTTGATCTCGTCGCCGCTGCGCTGCACGAGTTCGGTTCCCGCCTTCGGACTGACGCAGATCCAGTCGATTCCCGGCGGCGCCGGCAGCGTGCCGTTGGTCTCCACGGCCACCGTCCAGCCGATGGCATGCATCGCCGCGATCAGGTCCGCATCGAGTTGCAGCAGCGGTTCCCCGCCGGTGAACACCACGTAGCGCACCCCGCCCTCCGCCGCGGCCTGCGCCGGCCACAACGAATCGATTGCCACCGCCAAGGCCGGCGCGTCGGCGTAGCGTCCACCGCCCGGACCGTCGGTGCCGACGAAATCCGTGTCGCAGAAGCGGCACTGCGCCGACTCCCGATCGGCTTCCCGCCCCGACCAGAGGTTGCAGCCGGCGAACCGGCAGAACACCGCGGGGCGGCCGCGGTGCGCGCCTTCGCCCTGCAGGGTGTAGAAGAGTTCCTTGACGGCGTAGCGGCTCATGTCCAGTCCAGGATCGCGCCGCAACCCGGCGTTTCATACAAGTCGACCCGTGCGAGTTGCGGCAGCATCGCTGCCGCCTCGCCGCGAATCCACTCCACCAGGGCCGCGGACCCGCGTTCCTCGACGCCCGGCACCTCGTACAACGGCCGGTGGTCGAGGCGGTCGAACAACGGCGCGAACAAGGTCTTGACGTCACCGAAGTCGATGGTCCAGCCGTACACGCGGTCCAGCGGCCCGACCAGGTGCAGGCGCAGGCGATAGCTGTGGCCATGGATGCGCCGGCGTCCGTCACCCGGCCCGGCACCCCGCAGACGCACCGCGCTGTCGAGATTGAAGTCCTTCCAGATCCGGTAGCCGGATCCGTCGAAGCGCGCACCGCTGCCGGCGGTCTCGCCCACCGTCACCGCCGCCAGCGCAGGCAGGCGAGGCCGGATCCGCTGCCACAACCAGTGCGCGATCCATTCGCTGGTGGGATTCTCCAGGCCGGGAAGATCATTGAGGCAGGCCTGATGCAGTTCCGCTCCGAAGGGCGCCCAGATGCGATCGAGCTCGTCGTAGGCCAGCGCGGAGGAAACGTCCAGACACGACGCCCGGGCCTCCAGCGTCACCGTAAACCCGTGCCCGTGCATGCGGCCGCACTTGTGCCCCGGCGGCACGTTCGGCAGCTGGTGGGCGGCTTCGAAACGGTAGCGCCGCCATACGACGGCCTCGCCCTGGGCATCGAGGTCCACACCCTGCTCGGACGTGCTGTGCATGGCGATGTTTTCCGGCGGCCCGGCAAGCCGCCCTTCGAGTTGCGTGCGCACGTACCGCGCCAGCGCCTCGTCGGTCGGATGGTCGAGGTGACCGAGGTGATCGAGGTGATCGAGGCGGCGGTAATCGAGCGGCGCCACGACCGCCTGGAGCGCGGCGCGCAGGGCATCGACTTCCGCACCCGGGAACGGAGCCCAGGGCGCGCTCCCGTCCGGCGCCGCCGCGACGCGCGCGAAGGCACGAAAGCCGTGGCCGTGCACGCGCCCGAGACGATGGTCCGGGGGTGCAAACGCGAGGCTGCGCGCGGCTTCGAAGCCGGCGGTGGCAAGAAAGGAAAGACGATGCTGCTGCATGGTGGCCCGGTTATACCCCCTCACCCCCGCCCTCTGTCCCAAGGAGGAATCGGGAATATGGGGTGGCCGGCGCTCAGCATCCCGGCCGGCGGAGCTCCTGCACGCCGTCCGGCGTTCCCAGCAGCAGGACGTCCGCACCGCGCGCGGCGAACAGGCCGACGGTGACGACGCCGGGAATCTGGTTCAGGTACGCCTCGAGGGTCCGCGGATCGGAGATCTGCAGGCCATGGACATCGAGAATCTCGTTGCCGTTGTCGGTGCGGAATCCTTCGCGCAGGCGGGGCTCCCCGCCCAGCTTGGTCAGCTCGCGCATCAGGAAATTGCGTGCCATCGGAATGACCTCGACCGGCAGCGGGAAGCGGCCCAGCACGTCGACCTTCTTGCTCGCATCGGCAATGCAGACGAAGCTCGCAGCGACGGCGGCCACGATCTTCTCGCGGGTGAGCGCGCCGCCCCCGCCCTTGATCATGGCGAAGGTCGGGTCGATCTCATCGGCACCGTCGACGTAGACCGGAATCGATTCGACCTCGTTCAGATCGACGACCCGGATGCCGTGGGTGCGCAGACGCTTCGCGCTGCGCTCCGAGCTGGCGACCGCGGCCGCGATCGCATCGCGATGGGCGGCCAGTTCGTCGATGAACAGATCCGCGGTGGAACCCGTCCCCACGCCCAGCGCAGCTCCCGTGCCCAGGCACGGCGTGATGTGTTGTATGGCGGCGCGCGCCACGGCGCGCTTGAGTTCGTCCTGGCTCAGCTTGTCGGTCACGGGCGGAATCCTTCGAAAAGAGCCGCCAATGATACCTATCGTTTCCGCGCCGGCGGCAGATCCGTGCACGCGCCTTCGGCCACCTCGGCCGCCAGCCCCACCGACTCGCACAAGGTCGGATGGGGGTGGATGGTCTTGCCGATATCCAGCGCGTCCGCACCCATCTCGATCGCCAGCGCGACTTCGCCGATCAGGTCGCCGGCGTGCGTGCCGACGATCGCGCCGCCGACGATGCGATGGGTCGTCTCGTCGAACAGCAGCTTGGTGAACCCTTCGTCGCGTCCGTTGGCGATCGCCCGCCCGGACGC
>JAJYBQ010000292.1 GCA_021778935.1 Pseudomonadota bacterium
CGATGGTGCCGGCGGCGAGCGCCGCGCGGATCCGGCAATCGGGCTCTTCGAGGTGGCGGCAGTCGGCGAAGCGGCAGGCGCCGGGCGCAGCGGCGAAATCCGGCATCCATGCCGGCAGGTCGGCGATGTTCAGGTGGTGCAGCCCGAACGACTGGAATCCCGGCGAATCGATCAAGGCCCCGTCGTCTCCATATGGATACCAGCGCGTTGCCGTGGTGGTCTGTTTGCCTTGACCGCTGCGCTGTGAAAGGTCGCCGACGCGCAGGCGTTCCCCGAGCAGCAAGGAGAGCAGGCTCGATTTCCCGACGCCCGAATGGCCCACGAACAAGGTCACCCGGCCGCGGCACTCGCGGTCCAGGGCCTCGTATGCCTCGGCGGGCTGCGTCTTTGCCGAGACGCACAACCCGCGCGCGCCCAGCGCACGCGCTTCGTCGAAGACCGCCCGCGCCGTCGGGGATTCGATGTCGACCTTGTTGAGCACGAGCAGGGCGTCGACCTCCGCCGCCGCGCAGGCCAGCATCGCACGCCAGAGAAATTCGCGCTGCGGCGCGGGTTGCGGGGCGAAGACGATTGCCACCTGATCGACGTTGGCGGCCAGCGGTTTGGTGCGTTCGGCGTCCTCGCGGTAGAGGAGGTTCCGCCGCGGTTCGATCGTTTCGATCGCGGCGCTGCCGTGGTGCAGGGTGTAGGACACCCGGTCGCCGACGACCGCGTCGAGCCGCTTGCCGCGGCGGACGGCCTCGTATTCATGGCCGTCATCCGTGGCGATGATCGAGTGCTGGCCGAAGCGGGCGATGATCCGACCGAGTTCGGGCATCAGAAAGGTCCCGGTCCGGCGCGCCGGCGGCGGCGATCCGTCCCCTCCGCCGCAAGCCGCCCGATCCGCGCCGCGGCCGGGGGGTGCGAGTCGTAGAACAGGGAGTGCAGCGGATCGGGCGTGAGCGTCGCCGCATTGTCCTGGTAGAGCTTGACCAGGGCACGCACCAGCGCCGCCGCCGACGCGTTTTCCGCCGCGAAGGCGTCGGCCTCGAACTCGTGTCGGCGCGAGTAGGCGCTGCGGATCGGCGCCAGGAACAGGGCAAACCACGGCACGACGAGCGCGAACAGCACGAGGGCGAGGCCGTCGTGGGACCCATCCGGCCCATTCGGCGCGACCGGAACGCCCAGCGCGCCATAGAACCAGTCCTGGCGGCTCAGCCAGCCGAGCAGAGCCAGGCCGAACAGACTGGAGAGCATCCCGGCGATCATCCGTTTGCGGACATGGTGGAGGCGGAAGTGTCCGAGTTCGTGCGCGAGCACCGCTTCGACCTCGTCCGCCTGCAGCCGCTCGATCAAGGTGTCGTAGAACACGATGCGCCGCGCCCCGCCCAGGCCGGCGAAATAGGCGTTGCCATGGCTGGATCGCCGCGAGCCGTCCATCGTGTACACGCCGTTGCTGCGGAAGCCGGTGCGCGCCAGCAGGGCGCCGATGCGATCGAGCAGGGGGCCGTCGGCCAGCGGCGTGAACCGATTGAAGATCGGCGCGATCCAGCGCGGGTAGGCGGCGGTCAGCGCGAGCGTGAACACCGTCCAGACCGCCCAGGCGGCGAGCCACCACCAGGGCCCGGCGCTGTGCATGCAGGCCAGGACCGCCGCGGCGAGCGGCGTCCCGAGCGCGATTGCAAGCAGGGCCGTCTTGAGCGCGTCGAGGGCGAACATGCCCGGCGTCATGCGGTTGAAGCCGAAGCGCTGTTCGAGGCGGAATTGGCGGAACCACTCCAACGGCAGGTCGGCGACCGCAAGCAGGGCGAAGATCGCTCCGACCAGCGCCAGCTCGCCGGCGAACCCGGTGCCCAGGCGCGCGTCGAGGGCCTCGCGCACGAGACGGATTCCGCCGCCCCAGGTCAGCAGCGCGAAAAGGAGCCCTTCGCCGAGCATCTCGACGATGGCGAATCGCTGCTTCGCGATCGTGTAGCGCGCCGCGCGGGCGTGCTCCTCGGGACGGATGGCGGCGGCGAACGCCGCCGGGACGGTGTCCGCATGGCCGGATACGAAGCGGATCTGCCGCGTCGACAGCCACAGCCGCAAGGCGAGATTCGCCGCGACGGCGGCAAGGATGATCCAGGTGGCGGACAGGGCGGATGGCACGCGGAGGGTGCGGAGCGGATGGGCGGGTGGGCTATGCGAAAATCGCCGGGATCCAAACCCGACGCGACGAAAATTATATGGCACAGGATTCCCCGGCCGCTCCCGAGACGGCTGCGCAGACATACGACGACAACCGGTTGATCTGGATCGACATGGAGATGAGCGGCCTGCGCCCCGATTCCGATCGCATCCTCGAGATTGCCGTGGTCGTCACCGACGCCGAGCTGCGCACCGTCGCCGAGGGACCGGTCGTCGTCGTGCATCAGTCCGACGCCGTCCTGGACGGAATGGATGCCTGGAACAAGGGTACGCACGGCCGTTCCGGCCTCATCGAGCGGGTCCGCCAATCCACGGTCGACGATGCCGCGGCGGAGAACGACGTGCTGGCGTTCCTGGCGCGCTACGTCCGGCCGGGAAAATCGCCGATGTGCGGCAACTCCATCTGCCAGGACCGGCGCTTCCTCGCGCGCTGGATGCCGCGCCTGGAAGCGTTTTTCCACTACCGCAACCTCGACGTCAGCACGCTCAAGGAACTCGCGCGGCGATGGAACCCCGAGGTGTACCGCAGCTTCGAGAAGAAGAGCCGGCACGAGGCGCTGGCCGACGTCTACGAATCG
>JAJYBQ010000038.1 GCA_021778935.1 Pseudomonadota bacterium
GAGATTCGCCCCCTGCCGCGCCAACTCCCCAATCGCCGTGCGCACCGAGGCTTCGACCTCGGGCTCCAGTCCGTCGGCGAAGAACTCCTTCGGCACACCAACCCGCAACCCCTCGAGCCCGGCGCCGAGAAAGCGGGTGAAATCCTCTGCCGGCCGATCGATGCTGGTCGAATCCCTGGAGTCGAACCCCAGCATCGCATTGAACACCCGCGCACAATCTTCGGCGGTCTGGGTGAGCAGCCCCGCCGTATCCAGGCTGGAGGCGAAGGCGATCATTCCCCAGCGCGATGGGCGCCCGTAGGTCGGCTTGGTGCCGGTGACGCCCGTGAACGCGGCGGGCTCGCGGATCGATCCCCCCGTATCGGTCGCCGTCGCCACCGGGGCCAGACGGGCCGCCACCGCGGCCGAGGATCCGCCGGAGGAACCGCCCGGAACAGCGCCGTGATCCCAGGGGTTGCGCACCGCTCCGTAGGCACTGTTCTCGTTGCTCGACCCCATCGCGAACTCGTCGCAGTTGAGCTTGCCCAGGCACACCATGCCGGCCCGCGCCAGATCCTCGACGACGGTCGCGTCGAAGGGACTGCGGTAGCCCTCCAGCATGCGACTGGCTGCCGTGGTATTCCAGTCGCGAGTGACGAATACGTCCTTATGGGCGATCGGGATGCCCAGCAGCGCGCCGCACTCGCCGCGCGCCCGGCGCTCGTCGGCGGCGCGCGCCTGCGCCAGGGTGGTCTCGGGCCGAACATCGAGAAACGCGTTCAGCGCGCGGTGGCGTTCGATCCGCTCCAGATAGCACCGGGCCAGCTCGACCGCAGAAACCTCCTTACGGTCGAGCAGATCCCCCAAGTGCGTGAGCGTGGAATGGGCCAGTTCGGTCATTCGATCACCCGAGGAACCAGGAACAAACCATCCTGCTGGGCCGGTGCGTTGCCCATCGTCCGTTCGCGATCGGGCATCTCGGTCACGACATCGGCGCGCAGGCGCTGGGCGCCGTCCAGGGGATGAGACATGGGCGCCACCCCGGCCGTGTCGACGCGCGCAATCCGTTCGATCATCGCAAAGATGTCGTTGAGCTGGTCGGCGGCTTCGCGGGCTTGCGCGTCGGTGATCTCGATGCGGGCGAGATGGGCGATGCGGTAGACGTCGGATAAATTCAAGGACATGGTCTATTATCGCGCATTCGGCGCCGCGCCCGTCCGGCCTGCCGCCCCGGATCGTTCAGTCGATCGTTTACTCCTGTCAGAGTCCCGATGTTCGGTTTTCTCCGTAGCTATTTCTCCAGCGATCTTGCCATCGACCTGGGCACCGCCAACACGCTGATCTACGTCCGCGGCAAGGGGATCGTACTGGACGAGCCCTCCGTTGTCGCCATCGCGCGCGAGGGCGGCCCGAACGCCAAGGAAGTCGTGCGCGCCGTCGGCCTGGAGGCGAAGCAGATGCTGGGCCGCGTTCCCGGCAATATCGAAGCCATCCGCCCGATGAAGGACGGCGTGATTGCCAATTTCACCGTCACCGAGCAGATGCTCAAGCACTTCATCAAGGCGGTGCATCCTTCGAGCCTGTTCGCCCCCAATCCACGAATCATCATCTGCGTGCCCTGCGGATCGACCCAGGTCGAACGGCGTGCGATCAAGGAATCGGCCGAGGCCGCGGGCGCCAGTCAGGTGTACCTGATCGAGGAGCCCATGGCCGCAGCCCTCGGCGCCGGGCTGCCCGTCTCCGAGGCGTCCGGCTCGATGGTCGTCGATATCGGCGGCGGGACGACCGAGGTCGGCGTGATCTCGCTGGGCGGTATGGTCTACAAGGGCTCGGTGCGCGTCGGCGGCGACAAGTTCGACGAGGCGATCATCAACTACATCCGCCGCAACTACGGCATGCTGGTCGGCGAACCCACTGCGGAATCGATCAAGAAGGCCATCGGCTCGGCGTTCCCGGGTTCGGAGGTGCGCGAGATGGAAGTCAAGGGCCGCAACCTCTCCGAGGGAATTCCGCGCAGTTTCACGATTTCGAGCAACGAGATCCTGGAAGCGCTCACCGACCCGCTCAACCAGATCGTTTCGGCGGTGAAGATCGCCCTCGAGCAGACCCCGCCCGAACTGGGCGCGGACATCGCCGACCGCGGCATGATGCTCACCGGGGGCGGCGCATTGCTGCGCGACCTGGATCGGCTGCTGATGGAGGAAACCGGCCTGCCCGTCCTGGTGGCGGAGGATCCGCTCACCTGCGTCGTGCGCGGCTGCGGGATCGCGCTCGAGCGGATGGACAAGCTCGGCTCGGCATTCACGACCGGCTGAAGCCGGGAGGAACGCGGCCCCGGCACCGCGAGCGACCATGGAATACGGGCCCCCGCCACTATTCAATCAGGGCATTTCGGCGCGCGCCCGCCTTGCCTTCTTCTCCCTGCTCTCGATCCTGCTGATCGTCATCGACGCCCGGGTGAATGTGCTGGAGACAATCCGCAGCGGCATCGAAACCGTGCTATATCCGGCGGAGCGGGTTCTCCTTTGGCCGCGCGATCGGATCGAAGCCATCGGCAGCTATTTCGCCAAGGTCAACCGCCTGGAGGCGGAGAACGCCCAACTGCGCGCCCAAGCGACCCAGGAAGCGCTGCAACTCCAGGAAACGGCGCGGCTGCGAGCGGAAAACGCCCAGCTGCGCGTGTTTGCCGGACTGCACAAGACCCTCCCGGTTCCGACTCGACTGGTCACCGTGCTGTATTCGTTGCGAGATCCGTTCTCCCGCAAGGTGATCATCAATGCCGGCGTCCGCGACGGGATCCACACCGGCGATCCGGTCCTGGACGACACCGGTGTCGTGGGACAGATCACGCGCGCGTACCCCATGGCCTCCGAGGTGACCCTGGTCACCGACAAGAACCAGGCGACCCCCGTCCGGGTCGCGCGCAACGGCCTGCCTGCCGTTGCCTTCGGATCGGCCGAGCCCGCGCGCCTCGAATTGCGCTTCCTCCCGGCCAGCGCCGACGTGCGCACCGGCGATGAAATCGTCACGTCCGGCCTCGGCGGCCTGTATCCGAGCGGGCTTCCCGTCGGAACCGTCATCCGCGTCGACCACGACGCCAAGAACCAGTTCGCACAGATCACGATGGCACCGGCCGCCGGCAAGACCCTGGGCCGCCTGCTGCTCGTGCTGACGATCCCGCCGCCACCTCCGTTGCCAAGCAAACTGGATCACCCGAACTCCGAGCCCCAGGCCGGGAAGTCTGCCGCCACACGCCGGCACCACCACGGACACCAACGGGCCGCACGACCCGCAACGCGATGAAACGCCGGCTGCTACGATCCCTGCCGTCATCCGTTTCCTCGCCGCTCGTCGGCGGGGAGCGAGCCTCGGCAACCGCCCTGCGCCGCGCCGCGCGCCGAGAGCAGGTGCTGCGTCCGGTGCACGCCCCCTTCATCTGGGGCACGCTCGGCGGCGCGTTCCTGCTCGACCTCCTGCCCTGGGGGCGGGCGCTCTGGGTTCCGGATTTCCTTGCACTTGCCCTCGTGTTCTGGAACGTACATCAACCGCGCCGGGTCGGCATGGCCGCCGCCTTCGCGTTCGGCCTACTGATGGATGTGCACGACGGTGCGCTGTTGGGCGAGCACGCGCTGGCCTACACACTGCTCTCGTACGGCGCGATCACGTTCCACCGGCGGATCCGCTGGTTCTCCGTGGCCAGCCAATGCGTCTACGTGCTGGGTCTGCTGCTGGTGGCCCAACTGGCCTCGCTGGCGGTGCGACTTTGGGTGGGAGGCGTATCGCGGGACTGGTGGATTTCCCTGTCGGCCAGCCTGTTCGGAGCGGCGCTCTGGCCGCTCGCGACGAAATTTCTGCTGGCTCCGCAACGTCGCCCGGGAAAACGCGACGACACCCGCCCGCTGTAGCGGAACTTCCCGATCGATTCAGCACCGGTCACTCCTCGCTCACCTACCGGAAGCGCCTGCCGGTCAAGTGGATCGAGATCGATCCGTGCGTCGTCCGCGACACGCGGGACGACGCGACGAACGCGCAGCACGCGGGCTGCGCCGGCACCGCGCGGAACCATCCGGCATCAGAACTTGTAGAGCCCTTCCAGGGCGAACGTCGTCATGGTGTTGTTCCGGGCACCCGACGACTCCATGAAGACTGCGTTGCTGGCATGATCGCCGCGGACTTCCGCGCGCAGCTCGACGTGCTCGGACTTCAGCCAGGACAGCGTGGCAGTGAACTCGCGGTACGTCGTCGATTGCCCGGCGAACGACGTTGCCGGACTGGTGCAGACGCCGCCGAACGCGCAGCCGGCCGTCCCCAGGAAGTGGAAGCCGTTGCTGTCCTGGAAATCCTCGCCGCGCAACGCCACGCGCCACTGCGGCGTGAAGAAATAGGTCGCATACAGCGCAACGCCGTCGTATTTCGCCCGAACCGGGGCCGCCCCGGTGAACGCCTGATAGTTGTCCTGGCTGACATTCAAGTATTCAAGGCCGAAACTCGTCTGATCGCTGACGGTATACGTCGCCACGGCGTCGAAACTGTTGCGCGCGCCGTATGGACCGTTGGCATTCGCCTGGGCGGTCGTCGGGACCGCGTTGGCCGTGGACAGGGCCTGTCCATTGAGGTCCGACAGCGTTACGCTCAACGGCTTGATCGGCGTAATGACCGTCCCCACCTCGACCGTCTTCGAACGGGTCGTCGCCGAGACCTGGTCCCAGCCATTGTTGACACCCGCGATCAAGGTCAGGAGGTCGTTGGCGACGTAGGTCAGGCGCACGCCGGTATGCGTGAACGGCACACCGCCGAACAGGATGGAACGGGAGATGTTGTTGTTGGCCGGCGCCCAGATCACCTCGTAGCTTTGCAGGGTCGTGAACTTTCCGGCAATCACGGTGAACGGCCCCGAGGCGTATTGGCCGTAGGCCTGTGTCACGTCGAACTGATTGTTGCTCGGTCCCGAGTTATACGGATAGGAGGAGAAAATGGACGCGTCCGTACCCGCCATCACGTTGATCAGACCGCCGAAGCCATCCTTTGGCTGCTTTGCGATCTGCAGTGCCGCTTGATGCAAGGTGAAAGAATTCTGTTGCGTATCGAACACGCGTGTCGCAGAAGGGTTCGTGCGATTGGCGTAGTTGTACGAACCATCCAGATAACCGCTGACGGCAATTCCCGACGCACCGAGGATCTTGTCGATTGTCGCCGGCACATCCGTTGCCGTGGTACTCGTCTGGTCTTCCGCAAACACCAAGCCCGGCGTGAGCAGCGCAAGCGCCACACTCGCGGCCCGCAGCGTGCGATCAAGCATGTCCCCTCCACCCCTTTAGTCGACGGTACGAATCCCGGTCGCGCCACACGCGGCGCACCACTGCCGCATCGAGCGCGCACTGCAGTGGGAGTCGCCGTGTGCAACGTCATGCCGGAGAAATAGTTATGTGATTTTTTTCCGGCGGGGGAAAATATATACGGGCTTCCCGTAGAAATGGGGAGGATTGCGAATGAAAAGCGCACGTCGTTGCGAAAAAGTTACATTCGCGCCGATTTGCCCCTCCCGCCAGCGGAAGGGGCACTCCGGACGTCAGAACGGTCAGAACTTATACAGCCCCTCGACGGCATACGTCGTCAAGGTCTTGCTCAACGCGGATCCGGACGCGACCGTGAAGACGGGGTTGCTGGCATGGTCCCCGCGGATTTCGCCGCGGAGTTCAAAGCTATCGGACTCCAGCCAGGACAGGGTGGCCGTACCTTCCCGGTACGTGGTGTCGGCGACGCCGAAGTGGAATCCGTTTTGATCGTTGAAATTCTCCGCACGCAGCGCCAGCCGCCATTTCGGCGTGAACATGTACGTCGCATACAGCGCGTAGCCGTCGTACTTCGCGGTGATCGGATTGCCATAGACGGGCGTGCCGACGACGGAGGCAGGGGTCAACTGCCCGAAGTTGCGCTGGTTCACGTTCACGTAGTCCAGCCCCAACGTCAGCGGGTCGATCGGCGTGTAGTTCACCACTAGGTTGAGGAGGTTCCGGTCACCCGTCGGCACGACATTGACGCCGCCGATCGTGGCGGCCGTCCCGGCAAAGCCCCCGACCGCGGAGTTCATCTTGCCGTTGTAGTCCGAAATCGTGAAGCTCAAGGGCTTGATCGGCGCGACGGTGGCCGCCAGCTCGACAGTCTTCCCGCCGCTGGCGCCGCCCGAAACCTGGTCCCAACCGTTGATGACTCCGCCTACCAGCGTGACGGCATCGTTCATCGCATAGTTCGCGCGCACCCCGGTTTCCGTAAACGGCTCGGCCGAGTACAGAATCGAGCGGCTGGTGTTGTAGTTGGACGGTTGCCAGATCACTTCCATCCCCGGGATCGCCGTGAACTTCCCCGCCATCACGGTGACCGGGCCGTGCGCATACTGCCCGTATGCCTGCGTGAGGTCGACCTGCTGATAGCCGCTGCCCGCGGTGTTGAACGGATACGACTCGAACGCCTTGGCATCGAGACCGGCGGTGATGTTGACCAACCACCCGAACCCCTCCTTCGGCTGCTTGGCAACCTGCAGGCCGAACTGATGCAGCGCGAGATTGTTGTTCTGGCAGTCCGCCACGCGATCGCAAAAGCCGTTTTGCAGATCGCGATTGGCGTGGTTGTAAATGACGTCGAAGTAGCCGGTAGTGGTAATCCCCGAGGCATTCAGAATCTGCGCCATCGTCGGCACCGACGACGACGATGACGCCGTGGCCGTATCCGCCGATGCGATGGTGGGAACCGCAAACACGGCCGCTACGCTCGCCGCAAGCAGCATGCGATGAAACATACACCCCTCCTTCTATGCGATAAACGCGGGTTGCAAGAAACACGGACAACCCTTACGCAAAGCTCGTGCCAATCAGATGCGATCCGATGAGCACGCGAGGGGGCATCCCGCTTCGGACGCCTTGGAGAAAGAATCGAAACGCGGGAAACGCAACAAAAAAATCCCACAAAAAACACAAACCGCACCGTTGCGGTGCGGCATTTCCGGTGCGCCCCAGGCTAGTGCCTGCGGCGAGTGCACGCAGCGAACGACCGGCTCGCGATCGCAGACTTCCTGCCCCGGTCCACCGCGGCCACAAGGAGGCAACGCGGCGGGAGCCGCGGTTCGCTATTTTCGGACGCTGCCGCGCTTTGCGGCCGAGCTTCCCGCTGCCGCACTTCCCTTGACCGCCGGGCCTCGTCTGGCGGCGGCGGTATTTTTCCCCGACACGCGCACCGGGGATGCCGAATCCGCGCGGGGCGACACCGGAACGGATTGCGCCAACGTCTTCACCGCCGTCGCCGCTTTCGGTGCCGCGGCCTTCTTCGTCGCCGCGGCGGTCTTCTCGGTCGGACCCGAGGCGGCGGCCTCCTCCGCCGGCTTTCGGGGCGCCGGCGCGGCAACCGGACGCACGGTACTCGCAACCTGAGCGGCCTCTTCCCTGATCGCCCAAAGCTTGAGCAGGTCGGCCTGCGTCGGCACGGCACCCTGCTGCACGCGGGTGCGCCGCGCCGCCACCGAATCCCGGACGATCTTTTCCACGACATCCAGCGGAAGTCGATTCAAATCCGAGAACTTCACGAAGCTGCGTGCCGTATTGACGCCCGGGAGCGCCTCCTTGTGCTTGACGACGACCTCCCGCTCCGCCACATACAGCGACATGTGTCGCCGCCCCGATTCCAGCGCGAACAAGGGTCCATCCAGCTCATAAAACGCCAGCCCATAGCGCATGCTTTCGCGCACGCCACGCGCGGAACGACGGATCATGCTGCACACGCGTGCCATGGCAACTCTGCGATCGGGCGGAAGATCGCGTAAGTAGGTGCCCACCGTCATAGCCGGACCGGCTGCCGCCGCAGTGGATGCTACAGTGGGTGTCGCGTTGGCGGTCGAACTCATGCCTTGCCCCCAGGATCTCGATCAGAACTCAACTCGCTATTTTAGCGGAGAGTGCCCGCGCGCTTCGCGGAAACCGGCCCAATTCATCGCGCCGGACCGCCACAAACAACCGATCGCACCATAAAGGCGGGGTTACACGCCGTCGTTCCACGATTTGCGGCGCAAGGAAAATTGATATATTGACCCCCCCTGCTCCGGTCACCGGATATCCGGCAATCGGGATCCCGTACCGGGACATGGGGAACTTCGACGAATTCCCGAGGCGTTGCGTGGTCTTTTCGTTCTTCAAGAAAGACGGCAAGGAAGGCGCCGGCCGATCATCGGCCGCAACCACCTTGTTCCGCACCACGCGCCTCGACGCGCCCCGGCCGACCACGGTCAAGCCGGCCGCACCCAGACCGACGGGGAAATCGCCCTCCACCGACCGGCTCTCGGACGTGCCCGCCGATGCGGGGAACAACCGGCCCGGATTCGCCGCCACCGGCAACTCCCTGCGGGACCATGATGCGGCGCGGTCGGTCGCCCTTGCGACGGCGGCCAAGATCGATGCGATCGAATCCGAGATGGCGCGGGATTTCCTGCGGCCGCGCGCCACCCTGCCGCCCGAAGCGCCGCGCACCGATCCGTCGGCGGACGCGCTTCCGCCTGGCGACGGCACACCACCGGACCCGCAGGCGTACGCCGCCGGCCTGACGTCCGACACCACCCAACTCCCGGTCCCCGCCGACCCGGACGAGGAACTGGATCCGGATGCCGCCCTCGTGGGCAGCGTGAATGCGATCGAGGTGGGCAGCAACTCGTCCTCGCTGCTCGACGAAGCCGCGATTCTGTTCGCCAACGGACAGCCGGATTCTGCCGAACGGGGACTGCGCGCGGCGCTCGCGTCCGACGGGCTCGCCGCGTCGACCGAGCGGGGCTGGCGAATGCTGCTGGAAATCCAGAACCAGCGCGGGTCGCGCGCCGTGTTCGCGGAAACCGCGGCGCACTTCGCCCGGCAATGCCGGATGCCGGCGCCCGCCTGGTTCGACTACGCGGCCGCGGCAGCCGGGCCGGCGACTGCCGAGCGGCCCGCCGCAACGGCGCCCAACGCCGCCGGGCCGCTCCCGGCCGACACTCGGGGGGCGGATCCCGCACCCACCCCGGCGGGGACCGTACCCGTGGTCGTACTGCCAGAGACGATCGACGCCGGCATCGTCAAGCCGCTCGAGGAACTCAAATCACTGGCCACCAGCCACCCGAGATTGCTGCTGGACGTCAGCCCTGCCCGGTCGGTCAACATGGTCGGTGCCGAACTGCTGCTGCGCGTCTTCAATGCCTTCCGCCGTGCGCCCCACGAATTGCAATTCGCCGGCATCGGGGCCCTGCAGTCGGCCCTGCGCCGCGCGATCGAACCCGGCCGGAGAGATCCCTCCGACGCCGCCTGGATGCTGCTGATGGAGGTGCAGCGCCTGCAGAACCGGCAGGCCGATTTCGAAGAAACCGGCATCCAGTACTGCATCACGTACGAAGTGTCGCCGCCATCCTGGGAGCCGCCGCCGCCCAACATTCGGCTCTGCCCGCGTCCCACATCCGCCCTCCCTCCGGTAGCGACGCGCTCCGCCGCGCCGCCCACGCCGATCGCGCCCGACGGCGCGCTGGAATGGCGCGGCGAAATTCTGGCCGATGACGATGCGCAACTCAACCGCATGCTCCTTGCCGCACGCGACCGCAAGCGGGTGACGATCGAGTGCGGCGGACTCCGCCGGATGGCGTTTTCCGCCGCTTCGGCCCTGCTCGGCCATCTTTTCAAGCTGCAGCAGGGAGGGGTCGCCGTCGAGTTCCGCAATGTCAATGCGCTGGTCGCGGCACTGTGGCAACTGCTCGGCATCCCCGCTGCTGCCGAGGTCGGGATGCGCCGCGAGTAAACACCGCCGCGGTCGGCCGCCGCCACGTAGAATCGCGCGCATGGAACCCTTCCACGGCACGACGATCGTCTCCGTCCGGCGCGGCAACTCGGTCGCCATGGGTGGCGACGGCCAGGTCACGCTGGGGTCCGTCGTGATCAAGCAGACGGCCCGCAAGGTCCGTCGCCTGTACCAGGATCGCATCCTCGCCGGATTCGCAGGCGCCACCGCCGACGCATTCACCCTCTTCGAGCGCTTCGAGGCGAAACTCGAAAGGCATCAGGGAAATCTGGTCCGCTCCGCCGTGGAGCTTGCCAAGGACTGGCGGACCGACCGCATGCTGCGCCGCCTCGAAGCCATGCTCGCGGTCGCCGATCGCGAGTCGTCCCTCATCCTGACGGGCAACGGCGATGTCCTGGAGCCCGAGCACGGATTGATCGCCATCGGCTCGGGAGGCGCCTACGCCCAGGCGGCAGCCCGGGCGCTACTCGACGAGACCCAACTTGCCCCGGAGGTCGTCGTTCGCAAGTCGCTCGCCATCGCGGCGGACATCTGCATCTACACCAACCAGAACGCCACGGTGGAAGTGATCGAGTAGGCCCCGGCCATGACGATGATGACGCCGAAAGAGATCGTCCACGAACTAGGCAAGCATATCGTTGGCCAGGAGCGTGCCAAGCGCGCCGTGGCGATCGCGCTGCGCAACCGCTGGCGGCGGCAGCAGATCGCACGTCCGCTGCGCGACGAAATCGCGCCCAAGAACATCCTGATGATCGGTCCAACCGGCGTCGGCAAGACGGAAATCGCGCGGCGGCTGGCGCGGCTTTCGGACGCCCCGTTCATCAAGGTCGAAGCGACCAAATTCACGGAGGTGGGCTACGTCGGCCGCGACGTCGACTCCATCGTCCGCGACCTGGTCGACATCGCCGTGAAGCAGACCCGCGAAGCCGCGATGCGCGCGGTTCGTGCCGCGGCCGACGATGCCGCGGAGGAACATCTGCTCGATCTGCTGCTGCCCACGGCGCGGGATTCCGGCATCCACGAGGCGGAGTCCTCCTCCACCCGCCAGCGCCTGCGCAAGAAGCTGCGCGAGGGACAGATGGACGACAAGGAGATCGAACTCGAAGTCACGGCATCCGCACCGCAGATGGAGGTCCTTGCGCCACCAGGAATGCAGGAGATCTCGCAACAGATCCAGGGGCTATTCCAGAACATCGGCCCGGTGCGCCGACACCTGCGCAAGATGAAGATCCGCGAAGCGCGCAAGGCACTCGCCGACGAGGAGGCGGGCAAGCTGCTCAACGAAGAGGAAATCCGCAGCAAGGCCGTGGAGGCGGCGCAGACCAACGGGATCGTGTTCATCGACGAAATCGACAAGATCGCCAATCGGTCAGAATCCGGCGGTGCCGATGTCTCCCGCCAGGGCGTGCAGCGTGATCTTCTGCCGCTGGTTGAAGGGACGGCCGTCAACACAAAGTACGGCATGGTGCATACCGACCACATCCTGTTCATCGCCAGCGGCGCCTTTCACTTTGCCCGCCCGTCGGACCTCATGCCGGAGTTGCAGGGGCGATTCCCGATCCGCGTCGAGCTCGACTCGCTGAGTCCGGAGGATTTCGAGTGCATCCTCACCCGCACCGATGCCTGCCTGACCCAGCAGTACCAGGCACTGCTTGCGACGGAAGACATCCAGCTGGAGTTCACCGAGGACGGGGTGCGACGCATCGCCCATACGGCATACACGGTCAACGAACGCACCGAAAACATCGGGGCACGGCGCCTGCACACGGTGATGGAAAAGCTGCTCGAGGACGTTTCCTTTGAGGCCGGAACGAAAATCAGCGAGCGCGTGGTCATCGACGCCACCTATGTCGACGCGCGACTGGGAGAGTTGTCCACCGACACCGAACTCGCCCGGTATGTCCTCTGACGAGCCGTCTCCGCTGCGCCGCTGGTTTGCCGGGCTATGTCCGGCGCGACCGCTGCGCCAACGGCTCCAGCAGGCGATCGAGGGTCAGCATGCCATGCAGGCCATTCTGGACAACATTCCCGCGCCGATCTTCGCCAAGAATGCAGAGGGCCTGTACACCCACTGCAACCGGGCCTTCCTGGAGTATCTCGGCCTGCCCCGCGAAGACGTGATCGGAAAGACGGTCCACGACGTCGCGCCGCCCGATCTGGCGTGCATTTACGCAGACGCCGACCGGCGGTTGCTGGCGACCGGCGGACGTCAGATCTACGACGCCCAGGTGCAGTGGGCGGATGGCAGCCTCCGTGACGTCACGTTCTACAAAGCGGTCTGGCACGACCAGGAAGGACAGCCGGCGGGCCAGGCCGGGGCGATCTTCGACATCACCGAACGCCGGCGTCTGGAAGAGGAATTGCGCCTGCTAGCAGAAACCGACGAGCTCACCGGCCGCCTCAACCGCCGCAGTTTCCTGCAGCAGGCCGAACGGATGTTCCTGCGAGCACGAAAACAGGGAGCGAGCGTCGTACTCCTTCTGTTCGACCTCGACCATTTCAAGGAACTCAACGACGCCTTCGGGCACGCGACGGGTGACGCGGTGTTATGCCATGTCTGCAATCTGGTCGGCCAGCAACTCCGCGACGAAGACCTGTTCGGGCGCATCGGCGGCGACGAATTCGCGATCGCCGCCCACGGCTCCGGACAGGCGCGAACCATCGCCGACCGATTGCCCGAACTGCTCGGCCAGTCGCCCTTCCTCTTCGGCGAGCGGTTTCTGCCGATCGGCATCAGCGTGGGCGGAGCAATCATCGACCCGTCCGCAATGCGGCTGGACGAAGCGATCGCCCGCGCCGACCGGGCGCTCTATGAGGCGAAGCGACAAGGACGCCGGCGCGCCGTGATTTTCGAACATCCCGGGCCCGGTCCGGTTGACGACCTACGGTAGTATTGCGCGATGAATTCGACAGACCCCGCGACGGCTCCCGTCGCTCCGGAAACCAAGGCCGGGATCCTTTCCGAGGCGCTGCCCTACATCCAGCGCTTCCACGGCCGCACCATCGTCATCAAGTACGGCGGCAACGCCATGACCGACCCGAAGCTCAAGGAGAGCTTCGGGCGCGACGTCGTACTGCTCAAACTCGTCGGCATGAAGCCCGTCGTCATCCACGGCGGGGGACCGCAGATCGACGAAGTACTCGACATCGTCGGCAAGAAATCCCAGTTCGTACATGGCCTGCGCGTCACCGACGCGGAAACGATGAAGATCGTCGAATGGGTGCTGGCGGGCCAAGTCCAGCAGGAACTCGTGATGCTCATCAACCGCTTCGGCGGGCAGGCCGTGGGCCTCACCGGCAAGGATGGGAACCTGTTGCGGGCACGGCGCATGCAGGTTGCCGATCCGCGCGCGCCGGAGATGGTGCACGACATCGGGCAGGTGGGCGAGATCGAATCG
>JAJYBQ010000039.1 GCA_021778935.1 Pseudomonadota bacterium
AACTCGTCGGCGCGGCCGCGGTGCTGGCCCCGCTCTCGATCCTCTTTTCTCTGGTGCTGTACGAATGGGCGTGCACCCGGTATGCGCTGGGCCCAAGCCGGATCCATACCATGGTGTTCCTGCTCCTCGTCTTCACGACCCAGGCCAATGTCTATGTGCTGCGGAACGATGACCGGATCTGGTCGTTCGCCCCGGCCCCCGCCATGGTGTGGGCCAGCGTCGTCGCCATGGCGATCGTGAGCGCGCTGGCCGCAACGGGAGTCGGGATGGCGGCCGTGCCGCCCGGACTGATCGTCGCCATGGCCGCGCTCGTCGCGGCATTCGCACTGATTCTCGACGTGACCAAACGCCTGGCGTTCCGGCACTTCCAACTTGGATGAACCGACCCGCACGCACCGAAGAACCAATGGAAGCCATTCACGACCAACTCCACCGGGCGCACATCGCCCAGGCTGCCGGTGCCATCGCAGAAGCCGAGGCGATATACCGGCAAATCCTTGCGGCGGACCCCGACGCCGTGCCGGCACTCGTCAATCTGGCCGCGATCCTCAGCGCCAGCGGCCGCCTGGAAGAAGCCTCATTGCTGGAGGCGCAAGCCTACGTGCAGCCGCCTTGGGACGGAAAACCGCGCAAGATCCTTGCCACCTGTCATTACCGCCTCGGCCGATTCGAGCAGGCCGCGCAGTGCTACCGCGACTGGCTCGCCGAGGAGCCGGACAACGAGATTGCGCGGCACCATCTCGCTGCATGCAGCGGCCGGGACGTTCCCGATCGCGCGCCGGATCGGTATGTGGCGGCATTGTTCGACGCGATGGCCGAACAATTCGACTACCGGCTCGTCTCGATTCTCGGCTACGACGGCCCGGGCATCATCGGGTCCCTGCTCGACGGCCGCGTCGCGGCCGACCGGTCGCGCGACATTCTGGATGCGGGATGCGGGACCGGTCTCTGCGGCCCGGTGCTGGCGCGAATGGCAAGACAACTGACGGGAGTCGATCTGTCGCAGGCGATGCTGGAAAAAGCCCGGGGCCGCGGCGTTTACGATCGACTGATCCATGCCGAACTGACGGCATTCCTGCAGCACCGGCCCGCCGCATTCGATCTCGTCGTGATGACCGACGCGCTCATCTACTTCGGCGATCTGGGCAGCGTGTTCGATGCCGTCGCCGGGTCGCTGCGCCCGGGAGGTCTGTTCGCCTTCACGCTCGAACTTCTGCCGCGAGACGGCACGGGCCGCGAGTTCGCCCTGCAACCCTCCGGCCGATACGCCCACGGCGCACCACACTGGACACGACGCCTCGCGGAGCGGCGTTTGCGCATCCTCCGGGACGAGGAGATCATGATTCGCCAGGAGTTCTGCCGGCCCATCCACGGCGTCGCGGTCCTCGCCACGATGGTTGCCACCGAAACTCCATGAACGGACAGCCCCCGGACATCACGACATCACCGCTACCGCCCGCATTCCCGCCGGCGTGTCCCACGGCATCAACTGCGCGGCGATGCGGCGGCCAGGAACGACTGAATGAAAAAATTCGTCACGGCGATGAAGATGCTGGCAAAGAACGCAGTCCAGAACCCAGAAACCTCGAACCCCCGGACCAGCGTCGAGACCAGCAGCAGCACGACGGCATTCACCACCAGCAGGAAGAACCCCAGGGTAAAGATCGTCAGCGGAAAGGTCAGGACGATCAGCACCGGTCGCACGACCGCATTGGCAAATCCAAGCACCAGCGCTGACACGATCAGGGAAGAAGTGTCGGCGAAGCGGATCCCCGCGAACACACGGCTGGCGATCCACAGGGACGCGGAGGTGATCGCCCAATGGAGCAGGAATCGCACGAACGGATTCGGCATGCGCGGATCATATCCCGGATCCCGGAATCGGCAAGATGCTGCCGGCAGGGCGAAAGCCGGCGGTCCGACCCATTGCCGGGCGGAACTGCGGCATCATCCGCCCATGGCCCTGAATGCGACGATCCATGTTTTCGACATCGACCTGGCGGACGCCGACCGCGGCGTCTACGAGACCCTGAACCTGCGCGTTGCCTGCCATCCGTCGGAATCGCCCGACTTCCTGGTGACGCGGGTGCTCGCCTATTGCCGGGAATATGCGCCGGGGATCGGGTTCTCGCCGGGGCTTTCGACGCCGGACGAGCCGGCGATACACGTCCGCGATGCGACGGGCGCCCTGCTCGCCTGGATCGACATCGGGCTGCCGGACGCCGCGCGCGTGCACCGGGCGGCCAAGGCCGCGCCGCAGGTGGCGGTCTATACCCACAAGCATCCGGATCTGTTGCGCAAGGCGCTGGCGGGCGAACGCATCCACCGCTCGGAGCATCTGCGCCTGATCGCCGTCGATCGGCGGCTGGTCGCCGACTGGAGCGCGCTGCTGCAGCGACGAATGAAGATGTCGATGGCGTTCAGCGGCTCGGAGGTGTACCTGGCGATCGGGGAGCGCACGCTCACGGGGGCGCTCGCGCCGATCCCCCTCGACCCGGCGGTCGACACCGATCCGGAATGATCCGCGCCGGTCGATCCGCTCCATCGCCGCTGGAAGCACATCGGCGGGCGAGTCTGGTAGATTTTGGCCGCGTGGCACAAACCACTCCCGCAATCCCTTCCCAGGTCGGAGAAAACATGAGCAGAAACATTGCATTGGCAGGAACATTTGCGCTTGCGTTGTTCGTGGCGGCGACGGTTCCCGGCAATGCCGAGACCTCGCAGATGACGATTCCGCAGGTCCGGCACACGATCCGGTCGGCGCACACCCAAGCCGATCATCGTGGACTTGCCGCCTTCTACGAGGCCAAGGCCCGGGAAGCGCGGAAGTGGGCCAAGCTGCACCGGGAGATGGCCCAGGACTATGAGGAAAGCGGGAAACCGGAAGACGAGTCGCAAGTTCCGCTAATGCAGAGCATTGCCAAACAATACGACCAAATCGCGGCAAAATACGACGCCATGGCGGCCCACCACCGGACACGCGCCAAGGCCATAAAAGAGTAGCCGGTCAAAGTCGCCGGCCGCGACCGCGCTGCTACGTCCTGGTCGCGGTCGGCGCGGTGTCATCGGTTTGCTCTCTCGCCGGGAGTGCTTCGTCTCCGGGTCGGTCGGTTCCACCGGCCGACAACAGCGCGAGTTCGGACTCGCCCAGATCGCACCAGCCGCCCTCCGGCAGATCGAGCGCATCCAGGCGCAGTCCGCCGATCGCAACGCGCTCCAGCGCCGTGCAGTGGTTGCCGGCGGCCGCCAGCATGCGCTTCACCTGGTGGTACTTGCCCTGTTCCAGCGCGATCCCGATCCGGTTCGGTCCCAATGCCCCGCATTGCACCGCGGCCAGCGGCGCCGGCTCGTCATGCAATTGCACCCCGGCCAGCATGGCCGCGACCAATTCGGGCGTGACCGGATCGTGGGTGGTCGCAACGTAGTACTTGGGCACCTTGCGCCGGGGCGAGGACTGGGCATGAATGAACGCTCCATCGTCGGACAACAGCAGCAAACCGGTGGTGTCGTGATCCAGCCGCCCAACCGGCTGCACGCCGCGCCAGCGCATGGGCTCGGGGAGCAGGCTCAGCACGCCGGGATGGTGACTCGGGCGGCGCGAGCATTCGTATCCGGCCGGCTTGTTCAGCGCCAGATACACGTGCTCGCGATAGATCCACGGCTCGTCGAACACCGCAAACGCCATGCCCGCCGGATCGACCTGCATACGCGGGTCGTACACCGGCATGCCTGCGATCCGGACATGGCCATCGACGACCAACTGCTGGCAATGCCTGCGGGTTCCGAACCCCTGGGACTGCAGCAAGCGATCCAGCGTCATCCGGCTCATTGTTCGCCTCCCAATCGCGGCGCCGGCAAGGCGCGCGCCTTCGGCCGCGGTTGTCGTCGAGGGAGAAAGTGGCGCATGATGCACCGATGGGACACCACGGTCCCGTGGGAGATGATCATGAATCGAGTTCGCGAATCACCGGCGCCGACCGGTATGACGGCCCCAGAATACAACTGGCTCGATCAGGAATACATGTGCCCCGACCAGATCGAATTTTTCCAGGAGCTCCTGGAGCATGAGCGCGACGTCCTGCTGAGCGCGGCGGACGGCACCAAATCGGAGCTTCGGGAAGGCACGACCACGCCCGACCCATCCGACCGGGCGTCGATTGAAGAAGATCACGCGCTCGAGCTGCGCATCCGCGACCGCGAGAGAAAGCATCTGCACGCGATCGATCAGGCACTCGGTCGCATCCGCGACGGCAGCTATGGCTGGTGCGAAGAAAGCGGCGACCCGATCGGCATCGATCGACTGCTGGCGCGGCCAACGGCGACCCTCTCGCTGGAGGCGCAACAGCGTCGCGAATCGCTGGGAAAAATGAAGCAGGGGCGCCGACACGCGTGACCCTCGGCGCGGCGGGAACGCACGCCGGGGTTCCCGGAACGGGACAGCGCGCATTCATCCGGGAATGATGGGGGTGGCGGATCGGACCCGAAGCCGCGACAACCGGAATCACGATCCGAGGCCCTAAAAAGATACGGACACGATCGAGATCCTCGACAGCGAACCTCCCCAAAAAAAGTGCCTTGCCGCTACACGCGCGAGGACTTCAAAATCGGCGATGCGGTCCGCTTCGTAGGCCGTGACCATCCCCCCGATTCGGTCGCGTCATGCGCCCGAACCAGAAAACCGCATCCCTTGAAGGCAACGACAGCCAGTGGCGCGTCGCCTACGCGATCCTCCGGCACGTCGTCGCCTCTGAGCCAATCCCGCCATGCCGTCAAGTTACGCCGATTCCCGGACAGTTACGGGGCAAGAATGTTTTCAGGATGCCCCCAAGAAGGAAGCCAAGGTTTCGCTGGTGGTTTTGCTCACTCCGTTTATGGTGGTCGTCACGGTAACCTGATCCGAAGCGGTGATCGTCAGGACGTCCGTTTCATTGGGACCCGTGACGGTCAACGCCCCGCTTGAAAATGCGGAGGAGATTGCATAATCGATAACAAATGGGTCCGTGCTCGAACTCGAGAAAGAATAGGTCCCTGGAGAGTTCGGCAGAGTGAAGGTGCCTGAAAACGAATAATTTATGTTCGTCAATTGGGAAGAACTGTTGTAGGTACCGGTCACCGTTCCGCTAAAAGTGCTGATTGTGTCATCGAACGACGTAGAAAGAATGGAAGAGGTCACGAAGAAATGGGTGGTCAGGGGAGAGAGGGAGGAGACACCCACGGTAAAGGGAACGGTGAATGAACTTGCCGAACAGGTCGGAGTCGATTCAGCCAGCGTGACCCCCCCGTTCCCTGACATGAGTTCCGTCGGGTTGGCCAGGGTGCCCGTGAAGACCGACCAGTTCGTGAAGCCAAATTGGGAGGTAAGATTAGTAGGGTAATTGATACCCAAGCAGGATCCGCTGGAATAGTTCGCGTTCCAGGACAAATCGAGAGATCCATTGGCGGTATTGCCGGCCTCAATGGAACCCTCAATGCAGTTTGAGGCTACGAGGCTGATCGAACCAAGGGATCCGCTCGTCGACACCGAACCCCCGTTCGAACAAGTCCCTTTGAGAGCCTGGGGCGAGGAGTTAAGCTTCCCGCTGAGGGCGATGCTGGACATCAGGCGCTCTCCCTCCAGAGTAAGAGCGATTATCCACATGGCAGTCTGGGGAGGGGTTGCCGTGACGCGTGTCAGCGCCCCGGAGGATCCCCCCGTTCCTCGCCCACAACCTGCCAACCCTATCGGGGATGCAACCAAGATCATAGGAGCAAGCCACAAAAATTTTCGCAGTTTGATCATGGACAACTCCTCAGGTAAAAAAGGATCACCTACCAGTAGTGTCCGACAGTTTTCACAGCAAAATCAGCCGAGTAAGTTGAGTAGTTGAACCGTCGGGTTTTGGCACATCGGGCTCCCCGGAAAGCATTGGAAGCAACGAAACGTTTTCGAAGGGCGTCACGCTCAAGATCTGTTGCATCGAATGCAAGGACATCTTCAAGCCGAGGCGCTTTTCGACGATCGCCACCCGCACGTAGGTGGGCACGTCGTCGCCTCTGAGCCAATCCCGCCATGCCGTCAAGTTACGCCGATTCCCGGACAGTTGCCACAGGTCGGCACCGGACGCAAAACAGGAGCACAACCGAGTTTGACAAATTCGTTACGCGTCAACAGAAAAGAAGCGAAGACACCGCTTTTCATCCAAAAGAGCAACTTCCGCAACCCGGCCTCGTTCCCGCTGCCCTGCAAGCATGCGGTCGCTGACGAGCGACGCGGAATAATTCGCTCCCTCCCCCTCCAATCCCACTAGAATCGCTACAGCGTCGTTCGCCTGCGGTCGTTCGGCCACGTTTCCCTTTGCTGGAGTACGCTTTGGCCTCGACGACCCTTAATGGCGCGGTTCCTGCCGGCGATTTCTCGCCCCCGCTGGCGGATCAGTTCGCCACCCCCTGTAATCGCATGGCTGTCTGGCAGTGCCTGTCCACGGTGATCCCCATCGCGGGCATCTGGTTCGCCATCGCCACCATCGATCTGGATTCGCTGCGCAATGTCCTGATAGCCGTTGGTCTGGCGGGTCTGCTCACCCTGTTTCTTCTGCGCGTCTTCGTCCTCATGCACGATTGCGGTCATAACAGCCTGTTTCGCAGCCGGCTGGGCAACCGCGCGATGGGGTTCGTCTTTGGCGTGCTGGCCGGCATGCCGCAAATGGTCTGGGCGCGGCATCATCAGTATCACCATCAGACCAACGGCAACTGGGCGCGCTATCGTGGCCCGCTCAATATTGCTACCGTCGAGCAGTACCGCGCGATGAGTCCGGCAGCGCAACGCCGGTATCGGATGTCGCGCAGCATCTGGCTTGCGCCATTGGCGGGGTTCTTCTATCTGATCCTGTCCCCGCGCATTACGTGGTTACGGGCCACGGCCGCCCTGGCACGTTGCTCTGTGTCCCGCTCCGACGAGGGCGAGCTCAGCATCGCTCAACTCAGCTCCTTTGGCACGCCCTATTGCCGGTCGATCTGCGACTATAGGCACATGCTCTGGAACAATCTTGCGCTGCTGAGTGCGGCGGCGGGATTGGCCTTGTGCATGGGTCTGGCGCGCTTCGTGCCGTTTTACCTGCTTCCCTTGTCACTGGCGGGGGGCGGCGCCATCGTGCTGTTTTCCATCCAGCACAACTTCGATGGTTCGTACGCCTCCGGTGACGAAGGCTGGGACCGGCAGCGCGCTGCCCTGGACGGAACCAGCCTTCTGGTTCTGCCGCGGTGGCTGAACTGGTTCACCGCCGACATCGCCTATCACCATGTGCATCACCTGTGCGCGCGCGTTCCCAACTATCGCCTGGCAAGCTGCCACGACCAGCACGCCGCCCATTTCAGGCAAGTACGCCGGATCTCGTTGGCGCAGGTGCCGCGACACGCCCGCTGCATCCTGTGGGACCGGGAATCCCGAAGCATCGTTTCGCCGCAGGGAATCGGGGCCACGCCCACTGCGCCGGCGGCCGACACCCGGCACGATTGATCGGCGTGGCCAGCAAAGCAAAGCATGGCCGGAAAATCTCGAGTCCCCCGCCCTCTCCCGCGCGGGAGAGGGGGACCGCCACCGCATCCCGCCCTCCGGAAGCTCGCCTGGGCGCGCATATCAAAGCGCGCAACGGAAAATCGTACGGGTTAGCCCGCTGGCGTGGTCACCTTTCTCACAAAAGGCGTGCTGATTGCCCTTGTGCCATGAGAAGGGCAACCGATTTCTTGTCGAAAGAAACGAAGGTTTCTCCACCGAGCCAACTTCCCTCATAGGCAATGACGCCATCAGCAAAATCCCCGCCAGCTTCGAGTACCGATAGGCCAACCTCTACGGCCGGCCTATTCACTTCCACATTGACGGCGGCAAGTAGAGCGCGGATCGCAGCGGCCGCGTCGGATGGTTGGAAACCGTAGACCCTGAGCAGCACCCACACAAATTCGCACAGGCACGGCAGCGCGACCGCGATCAACTCGGCTTCGGTCAAGACCTTGGCGGCAATGCTCGCTTGTGCGGGGTCGTCGCCCACAGCAGCACGAACCAGTACGTTGGTATCAACAGCGATTTTCATTCTTTACCGGCCCAGCCTTGTGCGGTCGCCACATTGATTTCCTCAATAGTGGCGACTTTCTTTGTTCGACCCGCGAGTAAGCCGACAAAACTGGCAACCGTTCCGGTTTGCCGGGCTGCTTTGAGCACGCCCCTGCCATCGGGCAGCAAATCCAGCTCGATCCTTTCTCCCGGCTTGATGCCGAGGTGTTGCAGCACGTCTTTTCTAAAAGTCACCTGTCCCCGCGCGGTAACGGTCAATGTGGTCATGCTGTCCTCCCAATCGCGTGTAATGATGCACTCACAGTAATGCAAAATCGCCTTACCGTCAATGCGTGTCACATGCCTTAGGACTTGTGCGACAGCACAACCGACCGTTCTTGAGAGGCCCTCGATTTCGCTCACACACGGACCCCGGAACCACGGCGCGTGTCTACGAACGGAGCCAGGAATCCCGACGCAAGGCGCTCTGAAATTCCCACGAGATGATGGGAAATGCGAGTTCCCACGAGAGAAGTCAAGCATCGCCTACGTGCTTGATTTTATGGGGTGGCTGATGGGACTCGAACCCACGACAACCGGAATCACAATCCGGGACTCTACCAACTGAGCTACAGCCACCGCAAAAGACCAGATGGATCTGGCCTGCCCGGCCGGATTCGAACCAGCGACCCTCAGCTTAGAAGGCTGATGCTCTGTCCAACTGAGCTACGGGCAGGAACGAACGGGCCCGGGGGTTGCGAAACCGATGGTCGGGGCGAGAGGATTCGAACCTCCGACCCCCTGCGCCCAAGGCAGGTGCGCTACCAGGCTGCGCTACACCCCGAAAGCGCAGCATGATACCGTGTTTTCCGCCGTTCGACACGGATTCATCCCGCGGATTGCAGCGTTTCCTCCCGCGCCGCTTCCCCCGCGTCCGGCAGGACGCGCGAATCCGGCAACCAGGCAGTGAACGTACTGCCCCGGTTGACCTGGGATTCGATTCCCAGGCGCCCGTCATGACGCAACAGGACATGCTTGACGATCGCCAGGCCGAGCCCGGTTCCGCCGGTGCCGCGCGACCGGCCCTTCTCGACGCGATAGAACCGTTCGGTCAGGCGCGGGATGTGCTCCGGCGCGATGCCGATTCCGCTGTCGGCGACCTCGAACACCACGCCACCCGCCGTCGCCACCCAGCGCAGGCGCACCGTGCCGCCATCGGGCGTATACCGGACGGCGTTGATCGCGAGATTGCCGAATGCGCTGCGCAGTTCGTCGCGGCTGCCGCGCACGTGCCGCGTCGTCTCGATGTCGGCGGCGATGCGATGGCGCCCGGCGGACAGCGTCCGCGCCTCGTCGGCCACCTCCCGGACAAGTTGTCCGACGTCGACGTCCTCGGCCTGGACCGAGGCTTCCGATTCCAGACGGGACAGCATCAGCAGGTCCTCGATCAGGCGGTGCATGCGGTCGGCCTGCTCCATCATGAGCTGCAGATGGTTGCGTCGCACCGCGCCGAGATCCAGGTCGGAATCGGCAAACGATTCGAGAAATCCCTTGATGACCGTCAGCGGCGTCCGCAGTTCATGCGATACGTTGGCGACGAAGTCCCGGCGCATCGCGTCGACGCGTTCGCTCTGGGTAACGTCGCGGGTGATGATGATCGACCGCGCCGGTTCGAATTCGATCACATCCAGCGACAGCACCGCGGACGGCTTTGCCATCGGGCGAAACACGAGTTCGCGGGAATAATCGCCGCCGGTCACGTGCGCGACCAGTTGCGGATCGCGCACCAGATTGGTGAGGCGCAGGCCATAGTCGGATTTGAGTGAAATTCCGAGATGTCTTTCCGCCACCGGATTGCACCACTCGATCTGCATCGATACGTCGACCAGAATGATGCCGTCCGGAAGCGCGCTGATCGTGCGCCGAAACCGTTCTTCATTGTCGATGAGCCGGCGGCGGCTGATTTCGCTGTCACGGTGCCATCGATGTAACCGCGCAAACACATCGCCCCAAACGCCGAAGCCGCCGGGAATTCCGTCCAGCGAGGGGTGCCCCAGCCATGCACCCAGGGCTCCCAGGTAGTACAGCTGAACCGCATAGAGAACCACCAGCACGCCGGCACCGAGCGCGAGGGCGACCTCGGCGCCAAATACGTGCGCCAGGAATGCGCATACGAGGGCCAACGCGCCCAGGCCGACGATGGCCGGCAGAACGATGCGCCAGGGGCGAAGGACCAAATCAGGCACGGGCGGGAAAGGCGGCGCCGAAACCGCTCAGGAATCGAGCTTCACCGACAGACGATATCCGAGACCGCGCACGGTCTGCAACATGCTCTGGGCGTTCACCGGAACCAGCGCCTTGCGCAGGCGCAGCACATGGACATCCACCGTCCGCTCCTCGATGAACACATGGTCGCCCCAGACGTTGTCGAGCAACTGGCTGCGGGAAAACACGCGCTCCGGATGCCCGGCGAGGAAAAGCAGCAGCTTGAACTCTGCCAGTCCCATCTTCACGTCGCGGCCGTCGACCTGGACCTCGTGGCGCTGCGGATCAATCCGCAGCGGCCCGTAGACGACCGACTCACCGCTTTTTTCGGGGGAACGGCGGCGAAACACTGCACGCACGCGCGACACCAGCTCACGGGGCGAAAACGGCTTGACGACGTAGTCGTCCGCCCCGCCGTCGAGGCCCGCGATGCGGTCACCTTCGGATCCTTTTGCGGTGAGCATGATCACGGGGACCGACCGCGTGCGCTCGGACTTGCGCAGATCCCGGAGGAAATCGATCCCCGCGCGATCAGGCAGCATCCAATCCAGGATCACAAGATCCGGAAGCTCTCCGCGAATCGCACTTTCCGCGGCACCGACCGAATCGGCCTTGCGTACCCGGTAGCCGCTATTGCCGCAGGAAAACGCCACCAGTTCCTGGATCGCCGGTTCGTCTTCCACGACAAGGATCGATGCATTGGCCATGACACTCACTCCTGGGGGGAAACTGCGCGCGCGATCTGCTCGGGCGTGGCATGCCGCACGTCGGCGCCCTGGACAACGAAGATCACGTGCTCCGCGATGTTCTTGGCATGGTCGCCGATCCGCTCGATCGCCTTGGCGACCCACACGGCGTCCAGCGCCGCGGAAATCGTCCGCGGATCTTCCATCATGAACGTGATCAACTGCCGCATGATCGACTGGAACTGTTGGTCGACGCCGCGATCCTCCTCGATGGTCGCGGCAGCGGCCGACGCGTCGAGATGCGCAAATGCGTTGAGCACGCCGCGCAGCATGCCCGCCGCTGCCACCGCGGACTGATGGATGTCACGCAGGCGCGGCGTGCGCACGCTGCGCTGATTGTCGATCAACCACTTCGCCGCCCGGGCGATCTTGGTCGCCTCGTCGCCGATCCGCTCGAGATCGGTGACGATGCGCGCGACGCCAATGATGAGGCGCAGGTCCCCGGCCGTGGGCTGGCGGCGCACGATCAGGTTGACGACCACCCGATCGAGGTCGACCTCCTCTTCGTTGACGCGCTGCTCGACCGCCATCACGTCGTCACCCGCCCGCGAGTCGGGATGTTCGTATGCATCGATGGCAAGTTGCAGTTGCGATTCGACCAGACCGCCCATCTGCAGAATGCGCGCGCGCAGGCCTTCGAGTTCCTGGTCGTATTGTTTGGAGAGATGTTCGCTGGTACCCACGATATCGTTCCTTCTATCCGAACCGTCCGGTGATGTAGTCCTCGGTCTGCTTGCGTGCCGGCCGGATGAAAATCTGGTCGGTCCCGCCGAACTCGACAAGCTCCCCCATGTACAGGAATGCCGTGTAATCGGAACAGCGCGCAGCCTGCTGCATGTTATGCGTGACGATCAGAATCGAAATCCGCTCCTTGAGCGTCGAGATCAGTTCCTCGATCGATGCGGTGGCGATCGGATCGAGCGCCGAGGTGGGTTCGTCGAACAGCAGCAGTTCCGGATCGGTCGCCAGCGCGCGCGCGATGCATAGCCGCTGCTGCTGTCCCCCCGAAAGATTGGTCGCCGAACCATGGAGGCGATCCTTGACCTCGTCCCACAGGGCGGCACTGCGCAGGGCGTTCTCGACCTTTTCCTCCAGGGCCGCGCGCGACGGCACGCCCTGCAATCGCAGGCCGTAGGCGACGTTCTCAAAGATCGTGGTGGGAAACGGGCTTGGCTTCTGGAACACCATGCCGATCCGCATCCGCACCTCGATCGGATCGACGTCGCGCGACAGGATGTTGACGTTTTCCGGCTGGAGGCGGATCGCCCCATCGTACCGATTGCCCGGGTAGAGGTCGTGGATGCGATTGAAACACCGCAGGAATGTCGATTTGCCGCAGCCCGACGGGCCGATCAATGCGGTCACCCGGTTGCGGTACACGGTCAGGGAGATGTCCTTGAGCGCCTGAACCGAACCGTAATGGAAATTCAGGCCCGCAACCTCGACCTTGACCTCGCCGCCCACCACGGAATTGGCCGCACCCCCGGTCCGGGATGGCGGGATCGCGGATCCGGCGGCGTCATTGCCCGCGGCCCCGGCGGCGTATCGCACATCCGGGCCGTCCGCGTCGATTGGGTTCTTCAAGTTGCTGTACTCCATGGGTAACCCCAGTCTATGACCGAATTACCACAGGATTGTGACATGACACATTCTTTTATGTCGCGAGCGTCGCGGCCAGGCGATCGCAATACCCCTTCGCCGTGCCCGCATCTTCCGCCTCGACCATGATCCGCAATACCGGTTCGGTTCCCGAAGGCCGGATCAGGATGCGCCCCCTAGCCGCGATCTCCCGCTCGACTTGGCCGAGTTCGCGCGCCAGCAATCCGTGCTCTTTCCAGGCGAATCCGGGTGCAACCCGGACGTTGATCATGACCTGCGCAAGCATGGGCAGGTCGCCGGTCAACTCGGCCAGCGTCCGGCCGGATCGGCGCACCGCGGCAAGGACTTGCAAGGCGCTGACGATGCCGTCGCCCGTCGTGTGACGATCGAGACACAGGAGGTGCCCCGAGCCTTCCCCGCCGTAGAGCCAGCCGTTGCGCTCGAGCAACTCCAGGACGTAGCGGTCCCCAACCTTGGCCCGCTGGAACGGACCCCCCATTTCCGCAAAACGCCGTTCGACGGCG
>JAJYBQ010000293.1 GCA_021778935.1 Pseudomonadota bacterium
ACCGAAGACATGAAGACGGCGATGCGCTCCGCGGAGAAGGAGCGACTCGGCGTCATTCGAATGCTGACCGCGGCGATCAAGCAACGCGAAGTCGACGAGCGGATCACGCTCGACGACGCCCAGGTGGTCGGCGTGATCGAGAAGATGATCAAGCAGCGCAAGGAATCGCTGCAGCAGTTCCAGGCCGGCAACCGGCCGGACCTCGTCGACAAGGAAGCGGCCGAGATCGCGCTGCTGCAGACCTACCTGCCCACCGCGCTGACGGAAGCGGAAGTCGACGCGCTGATCGGCGAGGCGATCGCGGCGACCGGCGCGGCGAGCATCAAGGACATGGGCAAGGTGATGGCGCTGATCAAGAGCCGGGCCCAGGGCCGCGCGGACATGGCCGTGGTCGGCGCCAAGATCAAGGCGAAGCTCGGCGGCTGACCGCGCGCGGTCCATGTCCGGCCGCATCCCTCAAGCTTTCATCGACGAGGTCGTCGCCCGCTCGGACATCGTCGACGTGGTCGGTTCCCGCGTACAGCTGAAGAAGGCCGGCCGGGAATACAAGGCCTGCTGTCCGTTCCACAGCGAAAAGACCCCCTCTTTCTGGGTGAGCCCGGACAAGCAGTTCTATCACTGCTTCGGTTGCGGCGCGCACGGCACCGCGATCGGCTTCCTGATGCAGTTCGAGAAGCTGGAATTCCCGGATGCGGTCGCGATGCTCGCCGAGCGCGTCGGGCTCGAGGTGCCCCGGGAGGCGGGAACCGGCGCGGGCAGCGGTGATCTGTACGAATGGCTGTCGCGGGCGGCGCTGTTCTATCAGCAGTGCCTGCGGGACGATGCGCGGGCCCGCGCGTATCTCGCGGGGCGCGGGATCACCGACGCGACGGTGGCGGATTTCGCGCTCGGGTATGCACCGGACTCGTGGAACGCGCTCCTCGGGCGGTTCGGGACCGGACCCGAGGAGCGCCGTCGCCTGCAGCAGGCGGGCCTGATCATCGAACGCGACACGCGTGGCGGGGAGCGCGCCGCCGGCTTCTACGATCGATTCCGCGACCGGGTGATGTTCCCGATCCGCGATTCGCGCGGTCGGGTGATCGCGTTCGGCGGCCGGATCGTCGATCAGGGCGAACCGAAGTACCTGAATTCACCCGAAACCCCGCTGTTCCACAAGGGACGCGAGCTCTACGGGCTCTACGAAGCCCGCCGCGCGCAGACCGAGTTCCGTCGGCTCGTCGTGGTCGAGGGATACATGGACGCGGTGCGACTCCACCAGGCCGGCATCCGCTATGCCGTCGCGACCCTCGGGACCGCGACCACCCAGGAGCACCTGCACAAGATCTTCCGGCTCACCAGCGAAGTGGTGTTCTCGTTCGACGGCGACCGCGCGGGCCGCGCCGCCGCCTGGCGGGCGCTCGAGACCGCGCTGCCGCTCGCGGCCGACGGCCGCGAGATCAAATTCCTGTTCCTGCCCGAGGGCCACGACCCGGACACCCTGGTCGCGGCGGAGGGCGCGGCCGGCTTCGAGCAACGCGTGCAGGAAGCACTGCCGCTGTCGGAGTACCTGCTGCGCGAGCTTCGCACCGCGATCGACCTCGAGCACATCGATGGACGCGCGAAGCTCGCCGCCCGCGTGCGGCCGCTGTTCCAGCGGATGCCCGAGGGGGTGTACCGAGAATTGCTGACCGACCGGCTGGCAAGCGAGATTCACCTGCCCGCCGAGAAGTTGCGGTCGCTCCTAGCGGCACCGGCCGAGCCGGGCCGTCGCGGGACGGCAGCGCCGGCACCCGATCGCCCGGTCCGCCCCCGGACGGGCCTCAGCGCCGGGCGCGGCCCCCTGCTCCGGCAGGCGATCACCCTCGTGTTGCACCATCCTGCTGCAGTGCAACGACTGAGCGCAGTCGACCAGCTCGAGCAGATCGATCAACCCGGAATCGCGGTCCTGCGCGAGCTCATCGCGCAGGCACGCGCGCTCGCGGCCCCGACCACGGCGGCCTTGCTCGAGCGCTGGCGGGATCGACCCGAGCACGCACGCCTCGCGGAGCTCGCCGCCCGCATGCCGCTGGTCGCAGGCGCCGAAGCGGCCGCGAGCGAGCTCGGCCAGGCGATCCAGAAGCTCGCGGTCACGCAGGGCGCCGGCCGGCGGGTGGACGAACTCCTCGAGAAGGCGCGGGAATCGGGCTTGAACTCGGAGGAAAAAACGGAACTTAATGCACTATTGAGGGCGAAGGGCCGGGCGGGGGGCGAAGGCCCCGCGCCGGGTGATCGATGAACCGTCCGGGGCGAGCACCCCGCAGTTCCTGGCAGGCAAGCCCGGGGCAAAGTATACTAGCCGGCTCTGCGCCGTGTTTTCCATCTTTTGGCTTTACGAGGCGTCCAGCTTGACCAAGAAAGCGTCACCAGGCACCGCGACCCAGATCGCCGACGAGCGGCAGTCCCAGCTGAAGCTCCTGATCGCGCGCGGCAAGGAACAGGGCTACCTGACCTACGTCGAGGTCAACGACCACCTGCCGAGCGAGATCGTCGATCCGGAGCAGATCGAAGACATCGTCAACATGATCAACGACATGGGCATCCCGGTGTACGAAAAGGCACCGGACGCCGAGTCGTTGCTGCTCGCGGACGCGACCGCGACGCCGGACGAGGAGGCCGTCGAGGAGGCGACCGCGGCCCTCGCGAGCCTGGATGCCGAGTTCGGCCGCACGACGGATCCGGTGCGCATGTACATGCGCGAGATGGG
>JAJYBQ010000294.1 GCA_021778935.1 Pseudomonadota bacterium
CTCCTTCTGGGTGGTGCGGCCGGTGCACGATGCCGACGCGATCACGATCTACGCCTTGCTCGATTCGCCCAGCGCCACCGGCGCCTATCGCTTCGACGTGCGTCCGGGCCGTGATACGGTGGTCGACGTGCATGCGCGCCTGTACCTGCGCAAGGCGGTGGCGACGCTGGAGCTGGCGCCGCTCACCAGCATGTTCCTGCAGGGCCCGGCCCAACCCCTGCCGGGCGACGACCGGCCCGCCGCCCACGACTCCAGCGGCCTGATGCTCGCGCTCGGCAACCCGCAGGGGGGCACGGAATGGGTCTGGCGCCCGCTGGGAAACCCGCCGCATCCGTTCACGACCTCGTTTGCCACCTCGGACCTGCAGGGGTTCGGCCTGATGCAGCGCAACCGGGACTTCGCGCACTATCAGGACACCGATTACCACTACGAAAAACGCCCCAGCTGCTGGATCACGCCGATCGGCAACTGGGGAGCGGGTCGGGTCGAGCTCTACGAGTGGACGACGCCCAACGACGATCTGGACAATATCGACGCGTTCTGGGTGCCGGATCACCTGCCGGCACCGGGGCAGCCGCTCGACTTCGCCTATCGGATGCACTGGCAGGGCGACCGGCAACAGCGGCCCGATCAACTGGGATGGGTGCGTCAGACCCGGATCGGGAGTCGGCCGCCGTCGGGTCCCCCGGAAAACGTCTGGCATCAGGACCGGACGGTGACCCAGTACACCGTCGACTTCGACGGCCCCGCCTTGCGCCGGCTGCCGGCCGCGTTCGATGCGCCGGGCGAGGTGACCGCGGTGGTGTCCACCAACGCCAACGCGAAGATCCTGTCGTCCAAGGTATTCCGCATTTCCCCCGACGGCGCGTGGCGGCTGACGCTGCGCGTGCGCCGGTTGCAGGCGTCGCAGCCGGTCGAGCTGCGCGCCGCCCTCCATCATCACAACGAGATATTGAGCGAAACATGGGCAATGGTCATTCCTCCCCAGTGATGCGTTCCGTCGTCCGTCGGCCGCGTGCCGTCCCCGTGGACAGCGCACCGCCCATCCATCGCGGATCGATGCCGGCCCGTCCGTGGCGCGGTTTCGTCAACAGCATGCGCGCCGGGGCGCAAGCCGCCTGGCAAGGCCGGCCCCAGGCATCGCGCCCCCGGCCGATGCGCGCCGAGCAGGCGTGGGAGCGCGCGGCGCGCGAGCGCCGCCGGGTTTTGCTGGCGTCGGTGGCGGTGAGCACCGGGCTCGCGACCGACCTGTTTTCCCAGGTGTTGCCGCCCTCGTCCGATGTGGCGATGCATGCAATGCAGGTGACGCTGTTCGCCCTGCTCTTCGCGTGGGTGTCGGCGGGGTTCTTCACCGCCGTGATGGGGTTTCTCGTCCTGCTGCGCGGCGACCGGCATGCGATGTCGGCCTCCTCCCTCGAGGGCGCGCGCGCCATCGGACCGATCGATCCGCGGGCGCGTACCGCCATCATCATGCCGATCTGCAACGAGGACGTGCGGACCGTGTTCGCCGGCCTGCGCGCGACCTGGGAGTCGGTACGCGCAGGCGGCACGCCGGAGATCTTCGATCTGTTCATCCTCTCCGATACCAGCGATCCGGCCACCCGGGATGCCGAAGTCGCGGCCTGGCGGACGCTGCGCGACGAGATGGGCCCGGGCGCGCGGATCCACTATCGCTGGCGCCAGCGGCGGACCAAGCGCAAGGCCGGAAACGTCGCCGATTTCTGTCGGCGCTGGGGACGCGACTACCGCTACATGGTGGTGCTCGATGCCGACAGCGTGATGACCGGCGATGTGCTGGGGAAGCTCGTCCGGCTGATGGAAGCCAATCCGCGTGCCGGTATCCTGCAGACGGCGCCGCAGACCTGCGGCCTGTCGACGGTGCACGCTCGCGCCCAGCAGTTTGCCGGCCGGGTGGTGGGACGCCTGTTCACGGCGGGAATGCAGTACTGGCAACTCGGCGAGTCGCACTACTGGGGACATAACGCCATCATCCGTGTCGCACCGTTCATGGAGCACTGCGCACTGGCACCGATCGCCGGGACCGGGGGCTTGAGCGGCGAGATCCTGTCCCACGACTTCGTCGAGGCGGCGCTGATGCGGCGGGCGGGGTACCACGTCTGGCTCGTCCACGACCTGCAGGGCAGCTACGAACAGCAGCCGCCCAACCTCATCGAAGAGCTGCGCCGCGACCGCCGCTGGTGCCAGGGCAATCTGCAGAACGTGCGACTGATCGCCGAACCCGGCCTGCATGGCGTGCATCGCGCGATGCTGTTCACGGGCGCCTTCGCCTACCTTTCCGCGCCGCTGTGGCTGGCGTTCGTGCTGATCGGCCCGGGACTGCGCACGCTGGCGGAATTGCCGGCCGGACGGATCCATGATCTGGCGGCCCTGGCCGCGCTGTGGGGCATGACCCTGGCGATGCTGATCCTGCCGCGGCTGCTGGGCGCGGCGGCGATCATCCTGCGTGGCGAACAACATCTCTACGGCGGGTCGAGCGCGCTGCTGCAGAGCACGCTCATCGAGATGGGGATTTCGATGGTGCAGGCGCCGGTGCGCATGATTGCCCACAGCGTGTTCGTGTTCGTCGCGCTGACCGGCCTGCGCCTGACCTGGAAGTCGCCCCCCCGGGAGGCCAACGACGTGGGCTGGGGCGAAGCCGCGAACCACTTCGGCTGGATCGGCGGCGTCGCCGCCGCCGTCACCGGTGCGATCCTGGCGTTCT
>JAJYBQ010000295.1 GCA_021778935.1 Pseudomonadota bacterium
CGATCTCACATCACCCGGCGGTTCGGCGCGTTTGTCGCCGTCGACGACGTGTCGTTCCAGGTCTCCCGAGGCGAAATCTTCGGACTGCTGGGCGCCAACGGCGCCGGGAAAACCACCACCTTCCGCATGTTGTGCGGTCTGCTCCCGTCCTCGGAGGGAACGCTGCGCGTCGCCGGATTCGATCTGCGCCACTCGGCCGCCACGGCGCGCGCGCGGATCGGGTACATGGCGCAGAAGTTCTCGCTCTATGCCGATCTGTCGGTGGGGCAGAATCTGCGGTTCTTCGGCAGCGCCTACCGCCTCGTCGGCGCACGGCAGCGGAGCCGGATCGACCGGGCGCTCGACGAATTCGAACTGCGCTCCATGATCGACGCCACCGCGCGCGACCTGCCCTTGGGCTACAAGCAGCGGCTGGCGCTGGCCTGCGCACTGCTGCATGAGCCCGACATCCTGTTCCTTGACGAGCCGACATCGGGCGTGGACCCCCTGGCGCGGCGGGAGTTCTGGCGGCGAATCAACGCCCTCGCGGAATCGGGCGTGACCGTGCTGGTGACCACCCATTTCATGGAGGAAGCGGAGTACTGCGACCGGCTGGTGATCATGGCCACCGGCCGTGTGCTCACGGAAGGCACGCCGGACGCGATCAAGGCCGCCGCGCGCCGCGCGGACCGGCCGGATCCGACCATGGAGGACGCCTTCATTTCCGTCATCGAGGCGGCCGACACGCCGGTGGCGGCATGAGTCCGTCGGTCGCCCGCCTGTTTGCCCTGGTGCGAAAGGAATTCATCCAGATCTGGCGCGATCCCTCCTCGCTGGCGATCGCATTCGTCCTGCCCGCCGTACTGCTGCTGATCTTCGGCTACGGCGTGTCCCTCGATGCCCGCAACGTCCCGGTGGGACTGGTGGCCGACGCCCCCGATGCGACCACCGCCAGCTTCACCGCGGCATTCGCGCATTCGCCGTATTTCCTGCCGCGGAACTATGCGGGCATCCACGATGCCGAACGCGCAATGGCGCGGCACGAGGTCAATGGCATCGTCTGGCTGCGGTCCGACTTCACGCGACGCGCCGAGTCGTACGGTGCCGCGCCGATCGGCGTCATCGTCAACGGCGTCGACGCCAACACGGCGCGGATCGTCGAAGGCTACGTGCAGCAGGTCTGGTCGACCTGGCTCGCCGCGCGCGCGAAGGACGCCGGGAAACCCTGGGAACAGCCGCTCGCCGTCCAGCCGCAGGTGCGGTTCAACCCCGCGGTCCGCAGCCGGGACTATCTCGTGCCCGGCCTGATCGCGATGATCATGACGCTCACCGGCGCGCTGCTGACTGCGCTGGTCATCGCACGCGAGTGGGAGCGAGGCACGATGGAGGCGCTGATGGTCACCCGCGTGCGCATGCGGGAAATCGTGCTGGCCAAGCTGATCCCGTATTTCGTGCTGGGGATGGGCGGCATGGCCGCATCGGTCGCGATGGCGGTCTTCCTGTTCCGGGTGCCGCTGCACGGGTCGATGCTCGTGCTCACCGCGACGTCGGCCCTTTTCATGCTCGCCGCGCTCGGCATGGGATTGCTGATTTCCAGCTTCGCCCGCAACCAGTTCGTTGCCGGGCAGATCGCCATCATCACGGCGTTCCTGCCCGCGTTCATCCTCTCCGGATTCGTCTTCGACATCAACAGCATGCCGCAGCCGATCCGGATCCTGACGCATATCGTCGCTGCGCGCTATTTCGTCGCGATCCTGCAATCGATCTTTCTCGCCGGCGACGTCCGGTCGGTGATCGTTCCCAACGCGATCGCGCTGGCGGTCATCGCGACGATCTTCCTGATCCTGGTGCGCGCAAGCGCCCGCAAGCGCCTGGACTGACTGCCATGTGGCGCCAAGTTCTCGCACTGATCCGGAAAGAACTGCTCGCCGTGCTGCGCGACGCGCGCAGCCGCACGGTGCTGATCGGCCCGCCCCTGGTGCAGCTCCTGGTGTTCGGCTATGCCGCGAGCTTCGACATCAATCATGTGCCGATCGCCGTGTTCAACCAGGACCACAGCCAACCGTCGCGCGACCTGATCGCCCGGTTCGCCGGGTCGCCGACGTTCTTGGTCGAGAAAACCCTCCGGAGCGATGCGCCGATCGACCGTCTCATCGACGAACGCCGCGTGCAGATGGTCCTGGTGATCGATTCGAACTTCACGCGCGATCTGCTGGTCCGCCGGCCCGCGCGCATTCAGGTGATCGTCGACGGCCGCAACTCGAACACGGCGCTCCTGATCGAGAGTTACGCCAACACGATTCTCAACGACTTTGCGCTCGGCTGGTCCGCCGACCACGGCGGACCGCCGATGTCCACCGTGGTCGACATCCGCACCCGCTACAACCCGACGCTAACCTCCCGCTGGTTCATCGTGCCGGGCATCGTTGCGCTGCTCACCATGGTGGTAACCCTGCTCGTGGTTGCCCTGTCGGTGGCGCGCGAGCGCGAGATGGGGACCTTCGACCAGCTCCTCGTCACCCCGCTGCGACAGATCGACATCCTGCTCGGGAAAGGTCTGCCCGGCATGCTCATCGGCGCGATCGAAGCGACCGTCATCATCACGGCGGCGGTGTTCTGGTTCCATGTGCCGCTGCGCGGCAGCCTGCTGCCGCTCTATTTCGGGATGCTGCTGTTCGTGCTCGCCGTCACCGGCATCGGGCTGGCGATTTCCGCGCTCGCGACAACCCAGCA
>JAJYBQ010000296.1 GCA_021778935.1 Pseudomonadota bacterium
TTACGTAGGCATCGAAATTGCCCAGACCGCTGGGCGACAGCGCCAGCGCGGCGGTATTTCCCGGAAAGGACAGCGCGAACTCACTCGATTCCATGGATCCCCTCTCAAGCCTCGGACACTCGGTCAAGCGAATAAATCCTAGCACTCGCGATCCGAGAGTGCTAGTTCGAGCCGGAATGGAGATCAAAGTTCCGACAAAAATCCTCGGACTTTGGCCGGTCCTGGGCGCCGGGCCGCGGGCGGTTTCCCGGAGTGCCGGACGCTTCGAGCGGATTGCCATTGTTTTGAAAGGACTTTTTGCGCCGGCTCGGGTCGGTCGGGCGCAGCCGGGGTGTACATGGTATGCGCCCGGGGTGTACCTTGCGGCGGTCCCGGCCCCGCCGGCCCCGTGACCGAACCCCATGGCCGATCAACGTCCCGACCCCGACGCGCTGCTCGCGCGGATCCAGAACGAAGCCGAACGCGCGGCGCGCGGCCGCCTGAAGCTGTTTTTCGGTGCTTCCGCCGGGGTCGGGAAGACCTACGCCATGCTGTCGGCGGCCCGCCGCCAGCGCGACCAGGGGGTGGACGCCGTCATCGGCGTGGTCGAAACCCATGGGCGCAGCGAAACCGAGGCGCTGACGCTCGGGCTGGAGCGCATCCCCCTGCGCGAGATCGCCTACCGCGACCGGACATTCGCCGAGTTCGATCTCGACGCGGCGCTGCAGCGCAAGCCGGCACTGATCCTCGTCGACGAGCTGGCCCACAGCAACGTCGAGGGCTCGCGCCACCCCAAGCGGTGGCAGGACGTCGAGGAACTGCTTGCCGCCGGCATCGACGTCTACACCACGATCAATGTCCAGCACCTGGAGACGCTCAACGACGTGGTGAGCGGGATCACCGGGATCCGCGTCCGGGAAACGGTGCCGGACCGGGTGTTCGACCGGGCGGACGAGGTGGTGCTCGTCGACCTCACCCCGGACGAACTCCTGCAGCGGCTCAAGGAAGGCAAGGTATACATCAGCCGACAGGCCGAGAGCGCGGTGCGGAATTTCTTCCGCAAGGGCAATCTCATCGCCTTGCGGGAGCTGGCGCTGCGTCGCACTGCCGACCGCGTCGACGGGGAGATGCTGCAATACCGGCGGGACCGGGCGGTCGCCCCGGTCTGGCAGACGCGCGACTCCCTGCTTGCCTGCGTCGCGGCGGGCGCGGACGACGACCGGGTGGTCCGCACCGCGGGCCGCATCGCGAGCCGGCTGGAAATCCCCTGGCACGCGATCTACGTCGAAACGCCGGAGCGCACCCGGATCGGCGACGCCGCGCGGCAGGCGGTGATGAAGGCGCTCAAGCTGGCGCAATCGATGGGAGCGGAGACGGCGACGCTCGCCGACCACGACGAGGTCGCGGCGACCGTTCGCTATGCGCGGGACCACAACCTCTCGCGGATGATCGTCGGCCATTCCGGCCCGCTCCGCGGGTGGCTGCCCCGCGGTTGGTTTTCCTCTGCCTGGGCGGCCCGCGCCGGGTTGCCCGTCTGGCGCCGCTCCTTCGCGGACCGGCTCGCCGGCAGCGCCCCGGATCTCGAGGTGACGATCGTGAGCGCGGTCGACCCCGCCGCCGCCGGGAGCCGATCCCCGGCGCGCGAGGACCGGCTCCCGATCGAGGCGGGGTCGCTTCCGGCCTATGCCGGCGCCGCTGCCGTATGCGCCGGCGCGGCCCTGGTTTCCGCGCCGCTGCAATCCTTCTTCACGCTGCCCAACATCGTCATGCTCTTCCTGCTCGCCGTGGTGCTGGTCGCGCTGCGGTTCGGCCGGGGACCCGCCGTGCTGGCCTCGTTCCTGAGCGTGCTGGAGTTCGACTTCTTCTTTGTGCCGCCGAAGTTTTCCTTCGCCGTGTCGGATGTGCAGTACCTGCTCACCTTCGCCGTCATGCTGGCGGTGGGCCTGATCGCGGGGCAGCTCACCGCCGGCCTGCAATATCAGGCGCGGGTCGCCAACCGGCGCGAAGGGCGGGTGCGCGGCCTCTACGAAATGGCGCGCGATCTCTCCGGCGCCCTGCTTCCGGATCAGATCGCGGAGATCTGCGAGCGCTTTCTCGATCGCGAGCTGCACGCGCAGGCGATCCTGCTCCTCGCCGACGACCGCGAAAAGGTCGTTCTTCCCCGCGAGGACGGCGATCGGGTTGATCCCGTGCCGCTGGAACCGGGCATCGCGCAGTGGGCCCTGGATCACGGCGAAGCCGCGGGCCTGGGGACGAACACGCTGCCCGCGACGCCCGCGCTCTATCTGCCGCTCAAGGCTCCGATGCGCATGCGGGGCGTGCTGGTCGTCCGGCCCCGGGAAGCCGCGCGCCTGCAGGGACCCGAGCAGAGCCGGCTGCTCGATACCGTGGCGCGTCTTGCCGCCATCGCGCTCGAGCGCGTCCACTACGTCGAGGTCGCGCAGCGGGTGAGCCTGCAGATGGAATCGGAGCGGTTGCGCAATTCGCTCCTTTCCGCCATTTCGCACGATCTGCGCACGCCGCTGGCCGCGCTCGTCGGGCTCGCCGACTCCCTGCAATGGTCGGGGGGCACGCCGGTGCAGCAGAACGCGATCGTCGACCGCATGCGCGAGCAGACCCAGCGGATGCGGTCGCTCGTCGAAAACCTGCTCGACATGGCCCGGCTCCAGGCCGGCCAGGTGGCGCTCAACCGGCAGTGGAATGCCATCGAGGAGGTGGTCGAA
>JAJYBQ010000297.1 GCA_021778935.1 Pseudomonadota bacterium
GGTTCGCGTTGTTGGGGTCGGCGACGAAGATCTGCCGAAGCCCGATCGCGACGATGTGGTTGACCTGGTAGTCGAGGTCGCGGTCCTCGATGCGGCGTATCATCTCGTCGTAGCCCGTGCAGTTGAGCGCGACGTGGTGCACCGCGCCGGTCAGTTCCCCGGGCCGGACCTCGCGGTCGAAGGCGCGCGGGCAGTCGGTCGAGTTGATGTGCAGGATCGGCTTTTCGCCGCGATCGTACATCCACTGCGCATTCTGCGGGGTGAGGGGAGCGGGGGCGTCGCGGCGCTCGAGCCCGAGGAAGTCCTTGTAGAACTCCGCCGTGCCGTCGAGGTCGTCGGTGATGATGTTGACGTGATCGAGCGCGTTGACCTGCATGTTTCCTCTCCTGCCGGAATTCGTCTTTTCAGCTCTTGAATACCACGGTCTTGCCGCCGTTGAGGAGCGCACGGTCCTGCAGGTGCAGACGCACCGCCTCGGCGAGCACGCGGCGTTCGATGTCGCGGCCCTTGCGCACCAGGTCGTCGGGCGTATCGGCGTGGGTGATCGCTTCCACGTCCTGGTGGATGATCGGCCCTTCGTCGAGGTCGGCGGTCACGTAGTGCCCGGTCGCGCCGATCATCTTGACCCCGCGCTTGTGCGCCTGGTGATAGGGCTTGGCGCCCTTGAAGCTGGGCAGGAACGAGTGGTGGATGTTGATGCAGCGGCCCGAAAGGAACCTGGCGAGATCGTCGGACAGGATCTGCATGTAGCGCGCCAGCACGACCAGTTCGGCGCCGGTTTCCTCGACGATCTTCTTGATCTGCGCTTCCTGCTGCGGCTTGGTTTCCCTGGTGATCGGCAGGTGGTGGAACGGGATGTCGCCAATCAGCGAGGTGGTGAGCACTTCGCGCGGGTGGTTGCAGATCACGCCGACCACGTCCATCGGCAGTTCGCCGATCTTCATGCGGTAGAGCAGGTCGCCCAGGCAGTGGTCGAACTTGCTGACCATCAGGATCACGCGGCGCTTCACCGAGGTGTCGCGCAGGTGCCAGTCCATGCCGAAATGCTGCGCGACATCGGCGAAGCCGGCCTTGAGCGTCGCGACGCTCTGGCCGTCCGAATCGAACACCACGCGCATGAAGAAGCTCCCCGATTCGATGTCGTCGAATTGCTGCGCTTCCAGCACGTTGGCGCCCGAAGCGGCGAGGAACCCGGTCACGCGGGCGACGATGCCCGGCTTGTCGGCGCATGAAATGGTCAGGACCAGCGGTGCAGACATTGTGTTACCCTCTCCCATCGCGAGAGCCCGTTCAACCGGGCACGTTTTCCGATTGCGAATCTGCCGCAACATTGTATGTGCTGCATACAAATTTCAACCAGCCAAATCCAGTGGGAGAGAGAAAAATGGCTGCTAGCAATCTCGAACAGGTCCTCCAGGCGGGCGGAAACACCGTGGACATGCTGCGCAACTCGCAGCTCGGCGCATACGTGTACCCCGTCGTCGCGCCCGAATTCTCCAACTGGCGCTCGGAACAGTGGGCCTGGCAGCACAGCGCGGTGCTGTTCGACCAGTCGCACCACATGGTCAATCTCTACATCCGCGGCAAGGATGCGCTGAAGCTGCTGACCGACACGATGATCAACAGCCCCAAGGGCTGGAGCGTCAACAAGGCCAAGCAGTATGTGCCGACCACGCCCTATGGTCACGTCATTGGCGACGGCATCATCTTCTGGGAAGAGGAAGAGAGCTTCACCTACGTCGGCCGCGCGCCCGCCTCGAACTGGCTGCGCTTCCACGGCGCGACCGGCGGTTACGACTGCGAGATCGAGCTCGACGACCGTTCGCCGATGCGCCCGATGGGCAAGCCCGTCAGCCGCAGGGAATGGCGCTTCCAGATCCAGGGCCCCAACGCCTGGGCGGTGATCGAGAAGCTCCACGGCGGCCCGCTCGAACAGCTCAAGTTCTTCAACATGAGCACCATGAACATCGCCGGCAAGACCGTGCGCACGCTGCGCCACGGCATGTCGGGCGCGCCGGGTCTCGAGATCTGGGGCCCCTATGCCGAGCAGGAAGAGATCCGCGCCGCGATCCTCGAGGCGGGCAAGGAATTCGGGCTGATCCCGTGCGGCAGCCGCGCCTACCCGTCGAACACGCTCGAGTCGGGCTGGATCCCGTCGCCGCTGCCGGCGATCTACACCGGCGACAAGCTCAAGGCCTACCGCGAGTGGCTCGGCGCCGACAGCTATGAGGCGACCGGCTCGATCGGCGGTTCGTTCGTCTCGGACAACATCGAGGACTATTACCTCAATCCGTGGGAGCTGGGGTACGGCTTCTTCGTGAAGTTCGACCACGACTTCCACGGCCGCGCAGCGCTGGAGAAGCTCGACCCGGCCAAGCAGCGCAAGAAGGTGACGCTGGCGTGGAACCCCGAGGACATGGCCAAGATCATGTCGTCGCTGTTCAACCCCGACGGCGAGCAGTACAAGTTCTTCGATACCCCGCTGGCGAACTACGCCTCGTCGAACTACGACCGGGTGGTCGACGCGAACGGCAAGACCGTCGGATTCTCGATGTTCACCGGCTATTCGTACAACGAGAAGCAGGCGCTCAGCCTCGCCACCGTCGATCCGGAAATCCCGGAGGGCACCGAACGGCGCGTGGTGTGGGGCGAAGAAAACGGCGGCACCCTCAAGACGACCGGCGAGCCGCACAAG
>JAJYBQ010000298.1 GCA_021778935.1 Pseudomonadota bacterium
TCACGACGCGGGACGTCAAGAACCGCATGAACTGCGTACCCCACGAGGTCAATCTCGGTGGAGTCGACCTGAAGTTCACCGTGCTTGCCGCGGCACCTCCTGCGGCACCGGCGCAGGCCCCGCGGTAGGGCCTTCCACGCGCACGATCCACGTCTCGTAAGGCGGCAGCACGGCCCCGTCGAGCGACGAGGCGGCCCGCAGCGAGGGCGCATCGGTGAGAAGAGTCTCGATCCGGGCCCGCGCGAGACCCTGGCCGGCATGGGCGATCGCGATCCTGCGCGGTGAGGCGCTGCAGTTCATCGCAACGACGACCGTACCCGCGGCGCCGCCGCCGCGCAGATAGGCGAGCACCTGGTCGTCGCCTGCGTCGAGCATCGTGATGCCGCCGTCGCGCAGCGCCGGCTCTTCGCGCCGTAGCGCGATCAGGCGCTTGAACCAGTGCAATTGAGACTCCGGGTCGCGCGATTCGCTCGCCACGTTGATGGTGACGTGATTCGCGGGCACGGGCAGCCACGTGTGCGGGTTCGTGCTGAATCCGGCCTGCGGTCCGGGCGTCCACTGCATCGGCGTTCGTTCGCCGTCGCGGCCCTTCTCCTTCGGCCAGCCGGTGATGCCGATGGGATCCTTCACGTCCTCCCGGCGCTTCGGGGGCGTCGTGCGCATGCCGAGTTCCTCGCCGTAATACATCAGCGCGGTCGCCCGGGTCGTCAGGAGGATGCTGCCGAGCAGCTTGTTGATCAATGGGTCATGCGCGCCGTCGCCGTAGCGGTCGATGGAGCGCACATTGTCGTGATTGTCGAACACGAACAGGGGATCCGACCCGTGAATTTCGGTCTCCGCCTCCTCGATGCGGCGGCGGAACGCGTCGGCGTCGAGGTGGTCGTGATCGCCGTGAAAGCCGAGCCGCATGTCCATCGGCAGTTGAAGTTCATCGTGGCGGGCACCCCCGTACCAGGCATCGAGGTCGCGGATGCTGGGCAGGTAAGTCTCGCCGATCAGCACCCGGTGGCCGGGATAGGCCTCGATCAGCCGGCGCAGACGGCGCATCACTCCATGAACCTCCGGCAGATCGCTGGTCTTCGATTCGTCAAGCACCGGATCGCCCTGCGCATTGACACCGCCGAGCGGGCGCTCGTCGCGCAGAAGCGGATCCTCGAACAATTGCGGAATCGCGTCGAGGCGGAATCCGGCGACCCCGCGATCGAGCCAGAAGCGCATCGCGGCGAACATCGCTTTTTCGACGCGCGGGTTGCGCCAGTTCAGGTCCGGTTGTTGTCTGTAGAATTTATGATAATAAAATTGATGCACCGCCGGCACCCAGGTCCACGCCGAACCGCCGAACAGGGACACCCAGTTGTTCGGCGGAATGCGGCCGTCGTGCGAGTCCGGGCCGCCGCCTTTTTTTCCGTCGCTCCATACGTACCAATCATGCATCGGATTCGAACGGGAACTCGCCGCCGCGAGAAACCAGGGATGCTGATCCGAGGTGTGGTTCAGAACCATGTCGAGCAGCACCCGGATGTGCATGCGCTTCGCCGCGGCGAGCAGGCGATCCATGTCGGCGAGCGTGCCGTACTGCGGATCAACCGCTTCGTAGTTGGAGATGTCGTAGCCGAAGTCGACCTGCGGCGAGGGGTAGGTCGGCGTGATCCAGATCGCGTCGACGCCGAGCCGCTGCAGGTAACCCAGTCTCGAGCGGATTCCCGCCAGATCGCCGATCCCGTCGCCATTGGAGTCCTGGAAGGAGCGCGGGTAGATTTCGTAGATCACCGCGTGGGTCCACCAAGGAACCTGCTTCGCCGGGGACGGCGTCGGGGCCGCGATCGCCGTGACGGCGGCCAACGCGATCAGGACGCCTGGACGGAATAAGGGGCTCATTGAATCACTCCGGTGCGATAATGCGGCTAATTATATCGTCGCGGTAAGCAGGCGTGAGCCGGATCGATCAGACGGGAGGTCGTGATGGTTCCAGCGAGGGCGCTGTTGCGAGGCGCCGGATCATTTTTGGCCGCGGTCATGGTCGCGGTCGCGCCCTGCGCGCCGGGTGCCCGCGCCGCGGAAAAACCCCTGTGGGAAGTCGGCTTCGGCGTCGGCGCGATCGCGTTCAACGATTATCGCGGCGCCGACACCTCGCATGTTTATCCGCTGCCGGTGCCCTACATCATTTATCGCGGAAAGTTCCTCAAGTCTGATTACGACGGCGTGCGCGGCCAATTCCTCAGCAATCGGTTCGTCGACGTGAAATTGAGTCTCAATGCGACGACGCCGGTCAACAGCCGCGACAGCGATGCGCGCGCCGGAATGCCTGATTTGCAGCCGACTTTCGAACTGGGCCCCGAGGTGGACCTGCACTTGTGGCGCAGCGCCGGCAACCGCGTCCGGTTCGACCTGCAGGTGCCGGTGCGGCGCGCGATCACGCTGACGACGCGTCCGGACGGGATCGGCTGGTTCGCGGCGCCGGCTCTGGACCTCGATTTTTTCGCCGTCGGCGGGCATCGGGGCTGGAACGCCGGCGTGCAGGCCGGCCCCCTGTTCGCGGATCGGGCCTATGACCGTTATTACTACGAGATTGCGCCGGATTACGCGACAGCCGGCCGGCCCGCTTATCGGGCCCGCGGCGGTTATGGCGGCACGGAGGTCTTGTTTTCGACGTCGCGCAAGTTCCCGCGCTTTTGGGTG
>JAJYBQ010000299.1 GCA_021778935.1 Pseudomonadota bacterium
AGGCGCAATGCCTGCGCGCGCATGGCGTGCTGCGCGGCGTTGTCATGGACCTCGCCGGACAGCACCACCGGTTCGCGCGCCATCGCCGCGGCGAGTCGCGCCGGCGTGAGGCGCGGCAGGGCATGGATGCCGTTGTCGGCGGAGCGCGGGGAAGATGGCGCGGCAGATCCCGGGGGCGCCGTCGTGCAGGCGGATGCCGCCACGAAGGCGGCGACGATCATCGATCGGAAAACGGCGCGCATCGTCGGGGCCTCATCCCAGATTCGGTGCGAGCCAGCGCTCCAATCGGGCCACATCCATGCCGCGGCGACGCGCCATGTCTTCCAGCTGATCACGTCCGATGGGGCCGACGTTGAAATATCGCGCCTCGGGATGCGCAAAATAAAACCCCGAGACCGACGACGCGGGATGCATGGCGAAACTCTCGGTCAGGGTCATGCCGATTTCCTCGGCATGCAATGCGGCGAACAGTTCCTGCTTGACGCTGTGCTCCGGACAGGCCGGATAACCCGGCGCCGGCCGGATGCCGCGGTACCGCTCGGCGATCAGCGCATCCTGCGCCAGATGCTCGTCCGGCGCATAGCCCCAGAGGTCGCGGCGCACCCGTTGATGCAGCATCTCCGCCGCCGCCTCGGCGAGGCGGTCCGCAAGCGCCTTGAGCAGAATCGCGCCATAGTCGTCGTGCGCGCGCGCAAAAGCCGCCTCGTGCGCTTCGATGCCCAGACCGGCGGTCACCGCGAACAGTCCGATGTAGTCGGCCATGCCCGGCGGCGCGACGAAATCGGCCAGCGCGCGGTTCGGGCGGGGAACACCGTCGATGACCGGCTTGCGGATCTGCTGCCGCAGGCCGTACCAGGTGAACAGCCGGGCGGTCCGCGACTCGTCGGCAAACACCGCGATGTCGTCGCCGTCGGCGTTCGCCGGATGGAACGCCACCGCGGCGTTCACCGTGAGCCAGCGCTCGGCGACGATGCGCGCGAGCATCGCCTTGGCGTCCTCGAACACGCGACGCGCCTGCGCCCCGACGACGGCGTCGTCGAGGATCGCGGGATACGGCCCGGCCAGATCCCAGGTCTGGAAGAACGGCCCCCAGTCGATGTACTCGGCCACCTGCGCCAGGTCGAGGGCGCGCAGCGCCCGCCGCCCGAGAAACTTCGGCTTCGGCGGCACATACCCCTGCCAGTCGAGGCGTGCCGCATTGGCGCGCGCCTCCGGCAGCGGGACGATCTCGGGCCCCTTCCTGCCGGCGTGCTGGCGGCGCACGCGCTCGGTCTCGGCGCGGTGTGCGGCGAGAAACGCGTCCCGCTGCCCGTCCGAAACCAGCGACTGGCACACGCCGACCGAACGGCTGGCATCCGGCACATAGACCACCGCCCCGTCGTACCGTGGGGCGATCTTGACGGCGGTGTGGACCCGCGAGGTGGTCGCGCCGCCGATGAGCAGCGGAATCGTCATGCCGAGACGCTGCATTTCGGACGCCACGTGCGCCATCTCTTCGAGCGACGGCGTGATGAGACCGCTCAGGCCGACGATGTCCGCCTTTTCCTCGATCGCGGTCTGCAGGATCTTCTCGGCCGGCACCATCACGCCGAGATTCACCACTTCGAAGTTGTTGCACTGGAGCACGACGGTCACGATGTTCTTGCCGATGTCGTGCACGTCGCCCTTGACGGTGGCGATGACGATCCTGCCGTTGGAGCGCGCCGTTTCGCCGCTGGCCGCCTTCTCCGCCTCGATGTAGGGCACGAGATAGGCGACCGCCTGCTTCATCACCCGGGCCGACTTCACGACCTGCGGCAGGAACATCTTGCCGTCGCCGAACAGATCGCCGACGACGTTCATGCCCTCCATCAGCGGGCCTTCGATCACCTCGATGGTGCGTCCGCCCCGCGCCTGGATCTGCGCCCGGATCTCCTCGGTGTCGGCCTCGACGAACTGCGTGATGCCATGCACGAGCGCATGCACCAGCCGCTTCGCGACCGGCTCATTGCGCCAGGCCAGATCTTCTTCGCGCTTGCGCCCCGCGCCCTTGCGCCGTTCAGCGAGCTGCACGAGGCGCTCGCCCGCATCCGGGCGGCGGTCGAGCACCACGTCTTCGACCGCTTCGCGCAGTTCGGGCTCGATCTCCTCGTACACGCCCAGTTGTCCGGCATTGACGATGCCCATCGTCATGCCGGCGCGGATCGCGTGGTACAGGAACACGGTGTGGATCGCCTCGCGCACGAGGTCGTTGCCGCGGAACGAAAACGACACGTTGGACACGCCGCCGCTCACGCCGGCATGCTGGCAGTTGCGCTTGATCCAGCGCGTCGCCTCGAGAAAGTCCACCGCGTAGTGGTTGTGTTCGTCGATGCCGGTGGCGATCGCGAAGATGTTGGGGTCGAAGACGATGTCCTCGGGCGGAACGCCGGCCTGCTCGGTGAGCAGCCGGTAGCTGCGCTCCGCGATGGCGATGCGGCGCTCGTAGGAGTCGGCCTGCCCGTTCTCGTCGAAGCCCATGACGATCATCGCCGCGCCGTAGCGGCGCGCGAGGCGCGCCTGGCGCAGGAATTCCGCCTCGCCTTCCTTGAGCGAAATCGAGTTGACGATGCACTTGCCCTGCACGCACTGCAGGCCGGCCTCGATCACCGACCACTTCGAGCTGTCGATCATCACCGGCA
>JAJYBQ010000040.1 GCA_021778935.1 Pseudomonadota bacterium
TCCTCGTACACCACCCCTCTCCCGCAAGCGGGAGAGGGGGTGATTCCGGGCATTTCCCATCCGTCGATCCTGCGAAGCAACCCCTCTTCAGCAAGCGGGAGAGGGGGCGATTCCGGGCATTTCCCATCCGTCGATCCTGCGAAGCAACCCCCTCTCCAGCAAGCGGGAGAGGAGGTGATTCCGGGCATTTCCCATCCGTCGATCCTGCGAAGCAACCCCCTCTCCCGCTTGCGGGAGAGGGCGGGGGTGAGGGCATGCGCACGGGGCTATCCTAATCCAGGAACACCAGTACGGTCTTCCGATTCGGTCACCCTTTCCCGCGGAAATCGCAACGTGAACGTCGTCCCGACACCAGGTGCGCTGGTCACGCGGACGTCGCCGCCCAGCGCGCGCACGGTTTCGCGGACCTGATACGCGCCGATGCCCATGCCTTGCGATCCCTTGGTGCTGTCGAAGGGGCGGAACAGGCGTTCGCGCAGGAACTCGGCGTCCATGCCGCATCCCGTATCGACGACCACGAGCCGGGCCTCGTCGGCGCCGACGTCGAGCATGACGGTGATGCGGCCATCTGCGGGCGTGGCATCCTGGGCGTTGCGCAGGAGGTGCTCGATCGCGGCTTCGAGTTTGGCCGGGTCGGCGACGATGCGCGCGTGGGTCAGTTCCGGCGCGGCGGGGACGGGCTGCCGGTCGCGGCAGCGCTGCACGGCGCTGCGCACGATGTCGTCGAGCGCCACCGATTTCGTTGCCGGCGCGGCCGATCCGCCCTTGATCTGCTGGATCAGGCCGTTGATGCGGCCGGCGGCGTTGGCGATGGTGCGCACGGCATCGTCGACGAACTCCGGCTTGTGCTTGTGGCGCGGGGCGTTGTCGACGATGAGCTGCATCTGCGCGGCCGAGTTCTTGAGGTCATGCATCATGAAGGCGACGAGCCGGTTGTACGCCTCGAACTGGCGGGCCTGCCCCAGGCTGCGGTCGGTATCCTGCTGGACGATGTGCACGGCGATGTGCTGCCCGGTCATCCGCATCAGGTCATAGTCTTCATAGGTCAGATCGAACGGCCCCGGCGGCGCCTGCAGCAGGATCATGCCGAGCAGGCGCTCGCGATGGAGGACGGGCATGAGCACCCGCCAGTTCGATACGCCCTGCAACCAATCGGGCAGGTCGACGTTTTCGTATTGCTCGGGTGCGCCGCGGTACGCATCGAGGTCGATGACCGTCCGGCTGCGTTCGAGGTAGCGGGCGAGTTCGCTCCCGGCGGGCAGGGCGTGGGCGCGGCGCAGCCCGGCTGCCTCCGCCGGCCAGGAGGTGACCGGCACGAACGCCGCGCCGGAGTGATCGCCGAACTCCTCACGGACCAGGAACACCGCTTCGGGGCTTTCGAAGATCTGGGCGACCGCACGCGCCGCGGCACGCCGCACGTCCGGTTCGCCGGGTTCGGCAAGCGTGTCGACGAAGCGCAGCCATTCGATGCGGTAATCGTATTTGTTGCGATAGAAGTGGGTGGCGAGAAAGCGCTTGATCCGGCGCCGCGCCTCGACCGAGGCGAGCGAGGCGACGAGCACGATCGCGGCGCCGGCGACGAAGACGATCTGGATCGCGCCGCCCCAACTGCCGCCGAAGCGGCGCAGCGCGTAGCCGACGGCGGCGATCGCCGCCATGTAGGTTCCGGCGGCGACGAAGGTTGCGGCATAGAAGACCGCCTGCCGGGAAACGAAGACCTCGAGCGACCAGTCCGGGCTGCGCCGGGCGGCGAGTACGAGCAGCGGCACGGCGAGCGTGTCGACCAGTCCCCGGGCGTTCCACGAGGTGACGCCGATCTCCTGGAGCAGTTCCGCCTGGGAGTAGAGATAGAGGTCGTAGGCGCACAGCAGCGCGACGCCGATCACCAGCGGCCGCAGCGCCCAGCGGCCGCTGGCGTTGGCGTTGCGGTAGAGTTGTTCGAGCGCGACGAAGACCGCGATCGCCATGAACAGGCCGGCGCGGACCAGGGGGGCCTGCGCGGCGTGGCGAAAACTCTCGGGGTCGACCACCGCCAGGAACGGGCCGAGGGCGAGGACCGCCAATCCGAGCGCCGCCGCGCCGACCCGCCAGGGGCGCGGAAATACCACCTGGTTGAGGCCGACGATCGCGAGCAGCCAGGCGACATCCCGCCCCATTTCGAGCAGATAGTCCAGGAATGGCAGAAAGGTGCCGTGCGCGCTTTGCACAGCGAGGACCGCGGCCCAGATCGCCGTGGCGAGGGATGCGACGCCGAGGGCAATGCCGGCGCGACTCGTCGCTCCCGCCGCCTGGAGGATGCGCGCCCGCCGTTCGGCGGCGCCGCCGGAGCGCATACCGCGCCGCCCCAGGGCGCCGATGAACAGCACGGCGGCGAGCAGCAGAAACGCCGCCGACGCCGTCGCGTAGCTGAGCGCGCCGAAGGTGTTCAACCGGGTCCGGGTGCCCTGCGCGGGTTACCGCGCGCCTTCGCCGCGCAGCACGACGCGGATGGTCTCGAACAGGATCCGGAGGTCCAGGGCGAGCGAGTGGTTCTTGACGTAATAGAGATCGAACTGCAGCTTGCGCCGGGAGTCCTCGAGCGTGGCGGCATAGTTGAACCGCACCTGCGCCCAGCCGGTGAGGCCGGGCCGCACGCTGTGGCGCACGTCGTAGAACCGGATGTCGTTCTTGAGTTGTTCGACGAAGGCCGGCCGCTCGGGCCGCGGCCCGACGATGCTCATTTCGCCCCGCAACACGTTGAGCAACTGCGGCATTTCGTCGATCCGGGTCTTGCGGATGATGCGACCCACCCGCGTGACACGGGGATCGCCCGCGCCGGCCCAGCGGGCGCGGCCGTCGGCTTCGGCGTCGGTGCGCATGCTGCGGAACTTGAGCACCTGGAATGTGCGGCCCTTGAGACCGACGCGCTCCTGGCGGTAGATGACCGGGCCTTCGCTTTCCATGACGATCGCGGCCGCGGCGATCGCCATGAGCGGCAGGCCCAGGATGAGCAGGATGGTCGAGGCGACGACGTCGGTCGTCCGTTTGGCGACGCGGCGCAGCAGGCCTTGTTCGAATCCGCGGCCATAGATGAGCCAGCTCGCCTTCAGCGAGTCGAGCGGAAACTCGCCATGCACGCGTTCGTAGAATGCGGTCTTGTCGGTGATCCGCACGCCGCGGATGCGGCATTCGAGCATGTCGCGCAGCGGCAGCACGCCGCCGCGTTGTTCGCGTTCGGCGACCACGATTTCGTTGGCCCTGGCGCGCTGCACCAGGGCCACCAGATCGTCGCACTGCAGGATCGGCGTCTGGCCATTGAGCGTGGTTGCGGCCGAGGCTCCCGAATTGGTCGTCGGCACGACGCCGACGATCTCGATCCCGCGTTGCGGGTTGCGCGTCAGCGTGTCGACGAGGTCCTGCGCGTCCGGACCGGTGCCCAGCACCAGGACGCGCCGCGCCGCCGGGCCGCACTGCTGCAGCAGGAAGAGCGCCGGCCGCACCGATGCGACGAGGAGGGTGTACGGGAACAGGAACACCGGGGTGCCGATCGTCGGCCCGTTCAGGTTGGGCGCGAGGGCGCGGACCGCAATGTAGAAAATCACCGTATCGACCGCAGCGGCGGCGATCGCCCGCACGAACACGGCCGTGCGCGACGGGTAGCGGGTGGCGCGGTAGAGTCCCGCGACGAGGTTGGTGCCGAGGAGCATCGCGGCGAACGCGCCCGCGAAGGCCATGGTGAACGGCGTTCGCCATGCGTCGGCGTGGCGCGCCAGCTCGCCGCTGCCGTCGATCACCGACAGTGCGAAGAGCAATCCCCCGAAGGCCAGCACCCAATCGCCGGGCCATTGCAGCCAGTGCCCGTTTGCAACCCTGGGCAGTGCGCTTATTCGTGTGTTCATAAGGCGATGCACCAATGCAAAACGACATTTCCGCCGCATGGGAGTCCGGCTGGACACCCCACGCGGAACGCGTTCCGCCAGAAAGGCCGTTTTAGCGGACGATCCTGACAGGAATGTGGCAATTCCGAACTGCTCGCGGTATGCCGATCGCCAACCAGGCGACCGATCCACGAGGCCGGAATCCTACCGTAAATATGGTACGAAAAGCAATGGAAACCTGGCTGGGCATCCGGAGAAAATGACTTCGGTCACAACTTCGGTACCCCCGGGGCAGGTTTTCGGGCGGCCTTCCTCCCACCTACGTACTACCCACCGCATATCGGCGGGAACCGGGGAAGCTTGAGGGCGGCGCACCGTCCGGCCGTGTCAGCCCGCCTGCCGCATGGCCAGCACCGCCTGGTTGCGCAGGGTCTTGAGCAGGCCGAGTTCCTCGGCACTGAAATGCAGTGTCGCGGCCGAGGCGCTGTCGCCGTAGATCAGGCCCACCGTGCGCTTTTTCTGGGCGATGGGCAGCAGCACTAGGCCGCGTGCGCCGAGCTCGCGCCGGTACCAATCGGGAACGTGTGCGCGCACCTTCTCGGCGTCGAGGTCGGTAACGCAGAGGTCCACGCCCATCACCGTGGCGGCGTAGAACAGGTCGCGGTCGCCGTGCAGGGGCAGAGCGAGTTTCTGCCTCACGAACGTGTCGGCGCCGGGGCCGAAGCCATAGCGGCAGCGCAGCGCCTGGCGGGGTGCATCGAGGATGAACAGCAGCACGCGGTCGAAGCCGATTGCGCGGTACATGGTTTCCAGGATGATCCGCAGCACGTCCTGCAGCGGCTGCTCGCCTACCAGGGAGTTGGTGATGTCCTGGATGCCGGCGGCGAGCAGCGCCTGGCGCTTGCCGGGTGCGGCGGGCGCGTCCGGATCCGCGGCGGCGCCCGAGTCCAGAGCGGCGTCGGCGCTGAGGTGCTGGGTGAGCACGATCTGGCGCACGGTGTCGGGCCCGCCGCCCGGGGCCGCCTGCGGCTTGGGCGGTGCCGCCGGGTTCCAGTCGCGGGCTTTCCTGGCAAACCCGCTGCGGGCGACGCCGTGGCCCAGGGTCTCGGCATCGCGCATCAGCGCGGCGGTGGCGTCCTGGACCGCGGCGTTGAGCACGCGCTCGTGGATGCCGGTCGCCGGGCCGTAGCGCGCGAGCAGGGCGCGGACCTGCTGAGGGCGCGCGGGTTCTTCGCCGGCACGGATGATTTCCGAGAGTTCGTTGGTCAGGCCGGCGAGCAGCCGCAGCCGCTCCGGTTCCCGCGCCGGACGTACGGTGCCGGGGCTGGCGACGGCGCGCATGCCGGTGCGGAGGTCGTCCGGCAGGTTCCATGCCTTGGCGACGCCGATGCCGAGATCCTCGTAGCGCAGGCCCAGGACCTGGAGCGAGGCGCGGTCCTCATCCCAGCCGTGGGTCTGCATCGCGCGCGTGACGGCCAGCGCTTCTTCGTGGAGATAGAACGTCGCCAGCAGCTTGCCCAGGCGGTGGAACATGGCGCAGACGAACGCCTGTTCCGCGTTCTGGGTGTCGGTGTTCCGCGCCAGTTCGCGGGCCAGCAGGCCGCTGAAGTAGGCACCGATGGCGAGGTCCTTGAGCGCGGCGGCGTTGGCGTGCTCGTGGAGGTGCTCGAACAACGTGAGCGACATCGCGAGGTTGCGCACGGTGTTGAAGCCGACGATGGCGATGGCCCGCGAAACCGTGCTGATCTCGCCGCCGAATTGCGTGAACTGCGAGGCGTTGACGAGCTTGAGCAGGCGGGTCGTGAGTGCGAAGTCCTTGAGGATCATGTCGCACAGTACGGAGATCGGCTCGCGATCGGAGGCAACGGCGCGGTTGACGGCCGTGATCGTCGCCGACATCGCCGGGAAGTCGCCCTTGTGGCGGATTCGTCGCAGCAGGTAGTCCAGGGTGCCGGTGCCGGCGTCGGTCTGGGCATCGACGTCCGGGTGCAGGTATTCGTGCAGGGCCTTGGCCATCTCGGCCGCGCTGGCGAATCGCTCGTCGGGGTTCTTCGCCAGCGCTTTCATCAACAGGCCGTCGAGGCGGGCGTCGACGCCGTCGGACCGCTGCGAGGGCAGGACGAAATCCTCTTCGACGATGCGCCGGACGATTTCGCGCGGGCTGCCGCCCTCGATCGGCGGCATGCCGGTGACCATCTCGTAGAGTACGACGCCGAGCGCGAACTGGTCGCCGGCCGGGACGAACGCCCGCTGCGTGATCGATTCGGGCGCGACGTACGACGGCGTCCCGGTGAGGTCGCGGGAGGCGGCGCCGCCCGCCTGGATGCGCCGGGCGATGCCGAAGTCCATCAGGCGTGGCACGCCGTCGGGGGCGATCATGATGTTCGCGGGCTTGATGTCGCGATGGATGATGCCGCGTTCATGGGCGTATGCGATGCCCTGCGCCAGGGCGATGGCGATCTCGACGGCCTGGGCGACGGGCAGCGGGCCGCCTGCGCGCAACACGGCGGCGAGGGTCTTGCCCTCGACATATTCGAAGACGAGATAGGGCGTGCCGGCGTGCTCGCCGGCGTCGTGGAGTGGCACGATGTTCGGGTGGGACAGCGTGGCCACGATGCGTGCCTCGTCGAGCAGGGACGCGATTCCGTCGCGCCGCAAACCGCCGCCGGGGTCGAGCCGGAGCGTCTTGACCGCGACCTGGCGGTCAAGACGGGGGTCGAGCGCCCGATACACCGATCCTTCCGCGCCGGTTCCGAGCGTGGCGAGGATCTCAAAGCGGGCGATGTGGGTTGGGGGGGCGGGCGCGCTCGTTTTCGTCTCCCTGCGAAAAACGGACGGCGGTCCGGGTCGCGCCGGATCGGATCGCCATCCCATCGATCGTTTTTCTTTTTATTCGGGATTCCCGCGCTGGAGAATTCCGTCCTTTGCTGCATTGTGCTCGCAGCCATTGCCGGCGGTGGCGGGAAAAACGGCGCAGACGCGGGGCTATCCGCGCGTTCGGTCGGCGTGGGGAAACGTCTCGAACATTTCGGGCGGAGGCGGTCGGGAGGAGTCCATATCGGCGCCGCGACAGCCCGGCACGCAATCCCGAAGAGCACGCCAATGCCGACCTTGGGCGATAAAATTCGCCGGAGCGGCAACATCGCGCAGGAAAAAACTGTCGGACGCTACTGCGTGGTTATATATCTTCCGCGGCTCCGTCAGACCCGGCATCGAACATTGCCGTCACCCTCGCCGCTTCGGTGATCGCACGGTACTTCGTCAAGGCGTCCTGCCAGGTAAATTCCACCGCAACGCGATCACGCATTCTCTCGCCCATTTTCCGGGAGGCGACCGGGTCGTTCAGTATTGTCCGCAGGGCATGGGCAAGGTCTGCCGGAGCATCCGGCGGGACCAGAAACCCGGTACGTCCGTGCACGACCAGTTCCGGAACACCCCCGACGGCGCTCGCGACTATGGGAACTCCCAAAGCCCCTGCCTCGGCAAGCACGATACCGAAGGGCTCCTCACGACTCGGCAACGCAAACAAGACCGCATTGCGGAGAAAATCGGGAATCTCTTCGTGGGGTCGATCTGGAAAGAAATGAACCCGCCGTTCGACCCCTTTGCGCACACACAGATCGCGTAGGGAAGGCAATGCAACATCCGACGCACCGACCAAGACCAAGTCAATATCGGGGTATTCCTCGGAGATTTCTGCAAACGCCCCAATCAGCACGTCCTGCCCCTTTTTCCACTGAAACCTCCCTACACTAAGGATGTACCGCCCTTGCATCGGCCTGGGAGCCCCCCTCCTCAAGGAGGTGAAATACTCCATATCGATCCCGTTATAGACAATGGCCGGCGCCACGGCGCCATCAACCGCCAGAACGAGCCGATCGCCAAGATCCTTGGAGCAGACTACGGCGGCGCTTGCGCGCAGAAGACACTCCCTCCACCTACGGATCGTTTTGCTCGACGCATCTTGAAGATCGGTGATGTCCTTCCCGTGAAACGACAACAGCAAGGGCAATGTCGGAGAACAGCGGCGACGGAAACGATCCAGCGTGAATGCAAGCGGACCAACGTAATGAAGATTCACGGCGCAAATTCGTAACTCAGCACAAAATTGCGCGAATCGTTCCCGAAACCGTTTCTCCCAAAACCAATACGCCCCACGGGCCTTCCAACTCGCGTCCGGGTCAAACGGCTGGATACGCCAGCGCACAGTCCTGATCCCATGCACCTCATCCCAAATCGGCTCCGTGGCGTTCCAGTCGCCGCAAAGCACGATCGGGTCGTAGCAGCCCGTACGCTGCATTTCCCGTGCAAGGTTGAATACCACCTGATTGACCCCGCCGGTCAGCACTGAAAACGACCAGGGAAGCACAAACAGGTAGCCCGGCCGTTTATCGCCGAATCCGCGGTCGACCGCCATATTCGGGTCCCCATTCACAGGCGGGTATTCCCGCACGGAACTCTTTTCTAGTGGAAAAGCATGTCGCATCCGTGCTGTCCGGCAGTTTTCGATTAGAGAGATCGTAACCAATTGATCAAAAACGGGAAATATGCGATTTCGGGGTGTCCGCGATTTGAATGATGCAGCGCAGTTGCGGCACGCTGTCGGGTTTTTCCCGGGAGCAGGCAATGCATGCCGGCAAACTCGTGTTCGCCCAGATCAGGGAATTCGCACTGTGGAAGACCTTCGGCCGGTTGGTCGCGAAATACCAGGGCGATGCCAACGTCCGAACCTTCGGCGTCGAGGCGATGACCGTCTGCCAGTTGTACAAGTCGCGCTGGCAGGTCGAGTTGTTTTTTTTCGCTGGATCAAGCAGCATCTTCGGATCAAGCGCTTCTTCGGAACATCGGAGAACGCCGTCAAGACGCAGGTATGGATCGCCGTCGCCACCTACGTGCGGCTGGCGATCGTCGAAAAGCGCCTCGGCTTGAAGATGTCCTTGCATTCAATGCTACAGATCTTGAGCGTGACGCCCTTCGAAAAAGTTCCGTTGCTTCCGATGCTTGCCGGGGAGCCCGATATGCCAAAACCCGGCGACTCAGATACTCGTCAGACGCTACTGAACGCTACGTTCATACCGGTTACCGGTCCGCCGCCGCTCGCGCCGGCGGACACCATGCTACTGCCACCGCCGCCAGACCCGCCGCATCCAGTCAATCCAAACAGGCCGACCAAACCGGAAATGCGCAAGAACTCCCTGCGGGGATGGGATACCTGTCTATCGTCTACCATCGGGAAGCCCACCCAGGAAAATGGATCTGGACACCGCGGAACGGATGACCGGAGGCGTACTGCGCCGGTCGATCAACACGGCAAATTATCGGAGCAAGTCGATGCGATCCAAACGCGAAAGGGGGGCTGTTTCCTAGCCTTTAACGGCTAGTCCCGTTAGAGAAACTCTGAACACGCTTCTGCGCGGGTCGATCTTGCTCGATGACGGTCGATGGACCGAAGCGCGAGCAGGCCGCCCATGCGATGCGATATCTTGATTTCCTGTTCGAGCCGGTCGCGGAAGAACCGGTAGTGGTTGAGCAGGCCGGGGAATCGGTCCGGATCGGTGCCGGACAGGTATAAACGACGACGATTGCAAATTCCGGGACCCGCCATGCGTCACCGCTACCCCATTCCGCCGGAGGAGGTCGAGATCGTCGCAATTCGGGCGCAGGGCGCCGGAGGCCAGAACGTCAACAAGGTTTCCAGCGCGGTGCACCTGCGGTTCGACATCCGCGCGTCGTCATTGCCGGAGCCGGTCAAAGGGCGGTTGTTGCGGCTTGGCGACCATCGCATCAGCAAGGACGGCGTGGTCGTCATCAAGGCGCAGGAACATCGCAGTCTCGAAAAGAATCGGATGGAGGCGCTGCTTCGCTTGCAGGACCTGGTGGATGCGGCGGCCACGGTTCCGAAGCGGCGGCATCTCACGAAGCCGACCCTGGCGTCGATCGCGAGACGCTTGGACGCGAAGAGCCGGCGCGCGAGCGTGAAGGCGGGCCGTGGATTGGCGGGACCCGGGACGGCACGGCGGGGGCGGGACGGGTCCGATTGACCCGCTTCCCGGCGCCGCCAGGCGATTTCCCTGCAATACGGGCCCGGGATCCCGCGTGTTGCGGCGTCCGCGCCGGAGTCGCCGTTTGCATGCCGGGAGCCCGGCCGTCCAGGCTTGCGGCGGTCAGACCGGGAAGCGGTCGCGGATCACCACCTCGCCGATTTCAAGTTGCCCGCCGCGTGGCCAGGCGGGTTGCAGGGCCTTGCCCACCGCCAACATCATCGTGACCACGTGGTCTTCCGGCAGACGGATCAGCTTTCCGACCGCGTCGAAGTCGAAGCCGTCCATCGGGCACGAGTCGTAGCCCATTTCGCGCGCCATCAGCATCAGCGCCATGGCGGCAATTCCGCAGGAGCGCATGGTTTCGTCGTGCTGCACGGACTCGCGTTCGGCATAGTACTGGCGGATGGCCGGCACCATGAAATCCTGGATCGGTTTCGCGGCATTGCGCCAGTAGCGCTCCGGCTGCTTGTTCCACGCGTTCCGGTCCGCACACAGCACCAGCAGCAAGGAGGCGTCGGTCACTTGCGCCTGCCCCCAGGAAACCTTGCGGATCTCCTGTCGCAGTGCGTTGTCCCGCACGTGCACGAAGCGCCAGTGCTGGATGTTGAACGCGGTGGGCGCCAGCATGGCGTGCGAGAGCAGGCGATCCACGTCCGCATCGCTCATCGCATGCGTCGGATCGAACTGTTTGATGGAACGGCGCGTCTGGATCGCCTCGGATACCTTCATGACGAATGATTCCTCCGGATGAGATCGATGGGGCGCGCCGGGGCACGTGCGCCGCATTGGTTGCGGAACGGGAAGTGTTGTACCCGGCGGCCGATTTTACGCAGGAGCGCCGTACCCGCATCACCGGAATGGAACCCGGCGCCTTCGATCGGGTCTGATACCACGACCGCGGCAATGGAATGCGTGCGGGGGCTTCGTTTGTCTGGCCTCGTTATCGACGAGGTCGATTCGGTAGTGGCAGGAGGAGTGGATGAAGGCAGGTCTTTTTGATTCGGTTTTGCGGTTGGGTTCGTTTGTGAGGTTTGGGGCATTGGGCAATCCGCGGCGGAGCGCGGAGCGCGGGCCGCGGTTGTCGTCCGCGCGCGCGGCGGGTTTCGTGGGCGCAGTAGTGGTGATCGTGGCGTTGGGGTTGGCCGCGCCGGCGCAGGCGGCGAGTCCGTTGCGGCTTGCGTCCGCGCAGCAAGACCCGGGCGCAGCGGCCTGCGCCCACGATCGAACCGTGGCTTCCTATTATTCGCGGGAAGCAAGCGATGAAGGCGCCTGGGCGGCGCTGGATCGCGAGCAGGCACAGGTCGACGAGGAAAGCGGCAAGCCCGCGAAAGCAGCGAGTGCCGCCGATCTCGATGCGCTGGCGCAAAAGGACGACGTCGTGGCCGAACACGACGCGTCGATGGCTGCGCGCTATCGCCAGATGGCGGGCACCGGCGGGTGATCCGACAGATGGCGGCGCGTGCCGGCGGGTTCGATGTCGTCCAGGGTGGTTCGGCGAGTCTCGCGCGGCGGGCGCGCCGTCATGCGCCCAGGGTTGCCGGGTTCAGCCGCCATATGGCGTGATTGAGCACGGCGGCGAAGCTCACCCACGCCAGATACGGGAGGAGCAGCAGGCCCGCGCAGCGCTGCACCCGCAGGAAACTGCGTACCGTAGCCAGCAGCAGGACCCACAGCAGCACGATGTCGGCGAACGCGCTGCCGCCCAGATGCCAGGCGAAGAACAGCCAGCTCCATAGCGCGTTGGCCGCCAGCTGGAGCAGGTACCAGGTCAACGGCCTTGCCTGCGCGCGCAGGCCGCCCCGACGCCAGACCAGCCACGCGGCAAAGCCCATCATCGCGTACAGCGCCGTCCAGACCGGGCCGAACAGCCACGGCGGCGGCGCCCAGCCCGGTTGTACCAGGCTGGAATAGAACGCCGCGGCGTGCACCGATGCCAGCGCGCCGAGGATCGTGGCGGCGAGGGACAAGGCGAGCCAGCCGAGAAGGCCGCGGATCTGAGCGGATTTCGAGCGGATCGGCATGGCCGCATACTACCCGGATTGCGGATGCCGCCCGCCAAATATGCGACCCGACACCGCGCGCATTCCGGCGCGGTTGAGCCCGCGTCGGATTCGAAAAACCTTGCAACCGGACTTTCTGCCGAACAACTGGTACGGCTACAGGGGCAGGTCAAGCGATGGAATGTTGCGGAAACAACGAAAAATCAGTTCTGCGCGGGGCGGGACTCGAACCCGCACGCCTTGCGGCCTGGGATTTTAAGTCCCATGCGTCTACCGGTTTCGCCACCCGCGCGCGGTCGCGATTTTAGCGGGCTCGAGCAGGGTCGGGGATCGATGAGGCGGGGATGACGCTTGCAGCCACGACCTCGACCCGGCAAAAAAATGGCACTAGGCGATCCGTTCGAGCTCTTCCTGTCCTGCCAGCCATTCCGCTTCGAGGGCTTCGATCGCGGCGGCGATCTGTGCGCGCTGCTTGAGAAGTTCCGGGACGTCGCCGCCGGCGGCGCCGGAGTAGATCCCGGGATCGGCAAGCGTTTCGTCGAGCGTGCGCAGTTCCTCGCTGCGGGCATGCAGCGTCCGCTCGACGGCTTCGAGACGCTTGCGGATCGGCCGCTGCGCCTGCGCCATGCGCTCGCGTTCCTGGGCGCGGATGCGCCGCTCGTCGCGCCGTCCGCCCGCCGGGGGTGGCGCCGGTTCGGCGGCCGCATCGGCCGCGGATTCCTCGGCGCGCCGCTGTTCGCGACGGTCGGCGAGCGCGAGCGCGGCGTATTCGTCGAGGTCGCCGTCGAATTGGGAAAGCCCATTGTCGCGAACCAGCCAGAGCTGGTCGGCCGCGGCGCGCAGCAGGTGGCGGTCGTTGGAGACGAGGAGC
>JAJYBQ010000041.1 GCA_021778935.1 Pseudomonadota bacterium
CCATCCGCAAGACGCTCGCACGGGCGCCCATCGGGATCGAGTAGCTTGAACGCCCCCACCACTTCCCCTTGCGGTGTGAGGCTCGCTCCTTCGGGCCGCTCGTCCCAGAGAAACAGCGCAACGGGCGCGGCGACGAAGGCGGCATCGCGCTCCGGCATATCTTGCCCTGCCTTTAGCGCCGGCAAGGGTGTCTTCTCCGCGTCGTCCCAATGGATGGGAAGGAGGTTGGTGACGACATCGGCGCCATCGTCCTTTTTGCCCTCCACGCACCACCTCAGGGCTTCAGGGGCAAAGACGACACCGGCTTCGAGGTTTCCTGCCGAACCTGCCTTGTTCATGAAGCCGGGGTTGGTCAGGTTGCCGGAGCCGAGATAGACCCACGCGCTGCTGCATTTGTTGGACCCGTCACGGGCATATGCGCTGAAGATGAACTTGGCGTGGAGAGAGCGCGGGGCGGCGCCAAAGTAGCCCGGCGCACGGGCAGCGCGTATCGTCCAATCCCTTTGTTCGATCCAGGACTGGCGCTTGGCGACTGTCTGACAGGCGAGGGGATTGACGAAGAGGTCTTTTTCGCAGGATCCCGTTACAAGCGTATTCTTCCGCAGAACCTCAAAGATCCGCTCGGGGACGAAGGCGTCGCCCGAGCCTTCGCCCTCGAAGTAGCCGGACCCTAGCGCAAAATAGTTGCGCGCGACGCCAGTCGCATGATGCCGCACGAGATCAGGAAGCTGTGCAATGAGGGAGCGCTCCCGACTGTCGCAAAAGCGGGGACGGTATCCCCGATGATGTTTGCCGACATTTTTGATCCATCCGGTAAACTTGGTAGCCGCATCGGCGGACTCGTTATCTTTCCCTGCCGCGCGCTCCAGCAGGCGAAGATCGAAGGATTGCTGGAGCGACGACAGGAAATTCCAGGCGGCGGCCAAGTCGGTGCGATCCTGACGATCGGCCTCAGCATCTGCCTCCTTGCTGAAGAGGTCCAGGTGCCAGGCGAGGTCGAGGCTTTCGTCAAGCGTCTGGCGCGTCCAATTGCCGGTTGACACGATGACGCGCAGAACAAAGCCGTCGGCGCCCTGGAAGCCGAGGATCGCAACCTTGGCGTGCAGGAGTGCAAAAGGCAGCTTTGCGGCCTTCACGGGCAGATGCAACACGCCTGGCGCTTCCGTGGGCGCGATCTGCGGGTTTCCGGGATCGAGCATCACGGCAAGCTGAATACGGCCTTGATGAGCACGCTGGGCCTGCGTCAGGCCGGAGAAGCGCTCTATGGCATTCTCCAGGAAACCGGCGTCGGCGGCGTAGCCGCAAAGCCAGCCGAAGACCCCATGGTGTTGCTCGTCGGGCGCGTCAAAAAGCTGGGCCAACGAGGTGGGCTTGAAACTCATGCCGCTTCGTCCGTCGTCGGCGGGTTCAGGAACTCTGCAAGTCGTCCCTGAAGATCCAGATCGAGAAGGTAGAGATTGCGGACGCGGTTGGAGATGCCGGCCGGGACCGGCACGCGGCCCGCATTGTCGGTGCCCGGTCCCTCGCCTTCCTCATCTGAAGTTTCCGTCCGAGGCTGTCGGGAGAAGGCAGCGCCGGGCAACACGTCGTTGCCGACGAGCCGCAATACCCGATCATCGCGCTTGACGAGGTTCTGGATAATGGCGGCAGGATCTCCTTCTATGCACTCGCGGCAGAAAGCCGTCGCCATGCGCCCTTCAGTCGGGTCCTTGTTCTCATCCAGAAAACGCTGCGCCGCCTCGCGCAGCGACCCAAGGCGCGTCTGGACGGGGGGGAGCTCGCGCGCGTCGTCCGCACTGAGTTTTGGTGCAGCCAGGGGCGCCATCTGTGCCTCAATGGCGTTCAACACGTCGATGGCGGCGTCTCGCGCGGAGAAGAACCGGGCGCCCAACCGAAGATCGTCCCAGTGATCCGCATCAAGTACCGATGGCTTGGCCTCCCACCCTGCAGAGTTCTTCCCGTCAAGAGAGCGAACCCAGGCGAGGGAGTTCTTCCTTCGGGCCGCCTCCGGGTTCAGGCCGGAGCCTTCGCAGAGTTTGTCGCGGATAAGCGTGCGCGCATCAGGCGACAGAACGATCAAAGGCGACAGAGCATCCCGCAATTTGTCTGTGTCTTTAATGACAGCGCCGTCCTTGGCACGCCCGAGTAGATAGTCCTCTACTGAGGCGTTATGCGGCCTGCATCCGGCCGTGGCGGCATCGACCAAATCCAACCCGGCGTGTGCGCAGCGGAAACTGTTGAACCGCTCGCTGCCAGGTTCGACGAAGCCGAGATCGACGAGCGCTTCTACTGTCGCCATGCGCATGGGCTGGGTGACATAGAACCGTGGCTGGCGCAGTCGCGAGAAGGTCAGGTCGTCTTTGCCGACCAGTTTCTGGCGGCCCCGCAGCCGGGAGTCACTCGTCCAACCGTTGCTTCTAAATGCACACCAGCACGCCAGCGCCTCCACTGCGTTGGAAATCTCTATTGCCTTGACGTTGACACTGATGGGGCGCAACCGATCGGCAATCCGGACGCCAAGCGTCGCCAGAAAAATTTGCTTGGCAAACCACACCCCGCCCACCCCCGGCACGGCAAGCTGGTTGAACTTCCGCACGGCGGCCCCCAAGCCGAGCGTTCGCGTTCTACGCGATCCCGTAAGCTGCTCTGGTCCAAGCAGGCCCCACTGCGCGGTCGGAAGCTGGTCTAGCTTGACGCGCGCGAACGCTTCACTGGCCACCTTTCGACGCCCTCTTGGTCCCCGTTTCCCCTTATCCGCGCGTCCAGATTGCACGGAAAGCCGTTCATATTCTTCCAGTCACCAGCGGCCCCACCCTCCTTACCGGCATCTGCTTCTGCGCCAAATGCGGAGGCGCGATGACGCTCAGGACCGGCAAGGGCAGCGCGGACGGCACATATCGCCACTATACCTGCTCGACCAAGGCCCGGCAGGGCAGGACCGGCTCGATCAACTGGTTACGAAGCATCTAGAAGACCGCCTGCTTCAGCCCGAGCGGTTGGAAACCATCCTCGCCAGCGTGCTCGACCGCCGCCAGGAGCGCGCCGAGCGCCGCCGCGAGCACCTTGCCGAACTGCACAAGCGGATCGCCGAGACCGATCAGCGCCTCAACCGCCTCTTCGACGCCATCGAATCCGGCGTTGCCGATCTCGACGCTCCCGGCTTGAAAGAGCGCATCGCCGGCCTCAAGGCGATTCGCGAACAGGCCAGCGCCGACGCCGAGCGCGCCCAGGCCGCCCTCGACCACGCCAGCAATCAGGCTGTCAGCTCCGATACCGTCAAGACCTTCGCCCGTGCGGCCCGCCAGCGTATGCGGCTCGAAAACGGCGGCTACCGCCGCGACCACCTGCGCGCGCTGGCCCAGCGCGTCGAGGTCGCGGACAAGGAAGTCCGCATCATGGGAACGAAGTCCGAACTCCTGCGCGCCCTGGTCGCCGCTTCAGGCGGGAAATCAGTCGCATTTGGAGTTCAGAGTTCTGTTCTGAAGTGGTGCGCCCGGCAGGAGTCGAACCTGCGACCCTTGGCTTCGGAGGCCAATACTCTATCCACTGAGCTACGGGCGCGCGTGATGCGGCGGGGGAAATCCCGCGCAAAGGCGAAGTGTACCTGACGCGCCGCAATGTCGCCGATGCCGGTTTGATCCGCGCTGCGGCGCGGCTCAAACCGACTGCGGATCGACTTCGAGATCCCAGCGCAGGACACCACCGCTACCCCGCTCCCGCAAGGCCCGCAACCAGGCGTCGAGGAATGCATGCAGATCGGCCCGGCGAGCGGATTCCACCAGCAGCTGGCCGCGCGACTCGGACGCCAAGCGGGCGAGCGGCATCGGCACCGCATCGTAGAGCGTGACGCGATGGCGTGCGGCGATCTCGCCCCCCGCCCGGGCCGCCGACTCCAGGAACGCCAGCGCAGCATCGAGGCTCCGCGCGGTAGCGCGCAGCAGAGCTTGATGAACGAACGGCGGCATCCGCGCCGCCCGCCGCTCCTCCAATTGCTCCTGGGCGAACTCGGCGAACCGATTGCGGGCCAACGCCGCGAACAGCGGGTGCTGGGGAAAGCGCGTCTGTACCAGCACCCGGCTCTGCTGGCCAGCGCGTCCTGCCCGACCCGCCACCTGGGTGAGCAGCGCGAACAGCCGCTCCGGCGCCCGGAAATCGGCAGCGACGAGCTGGGCATCGGCATTGAGGATGCCCACCGCGCTCACGCGCTGGAAGTCATGCCCTTTCGCAACCATCTGGGTGCCGACGAGGATATCCACCTCGCCGGCGTGGACGGCGTCGAATGCCGCCTCGGCATGCTGCAGGCCGCGCACACCGCGGGTGCTGTCGCGATCAATGCGGGCGATCCGCGCCTCCGGCCAGGCCTCGCGCAGCGCTTCTTCGATGCGTTGTGTCCCTTGGCCGACCGGCTGGAGATCCTGGTTGCCGCAATCGGGACACGATGCCGGCACGCAGGCACTCCACCCACAGTGATGGCAGCGTAGCGCCGCCCCCACCTTATGGTAAGCGGCAAACGCATCGCAATGGGGGCAACGGGACAACCACTCGCAGGCGCCGCAGCGAAGGACCGGCGCAAATCCGCGGCGATTCAGGAAAATGAGCGCTTGCTCACCTTGCTCCAGCGCGGCGGCAACCGCCTCCCGCACCGGGGTAGCCAGACCGTGTTCCGCCGGGTAGCGATTCAGGTCGACCGCCTCGATCGCCGGCGGCACGCCCTGCGCGCCGGCACGCTGCGCCAGCGCCAACAGGCGATAGCGGCCGCTCTGGGCATGTTGCCAGGTTTCCAGCGCGGGGGTCGCCGACCCGAGCACCACCGGCACGGATTCGATCTGTGCCCGCTTCACGGCCAGGTCGCGCGCCGAGTACGGCACGCCGCCCTGCGCCTTGAATGACGCATCGTGCTCTTCGTCGACGACGATCAGCGCCAGGTTGGGAATCGACGAAAACACGGCGGTCCGCGTACCCAGCACGATCCGGGCGTGACCTTCATGCGCCTGGATCCACGCCGCCGCCCGTTCGCCGGGAGTCATCCCGCTGTGCAGGCTGACAATGGATGCCGTCGGAAACCGCCGCGCCAGCCGTCCCTGCAGCTGCGGCGTGAGGTTGATTTCGGGCACGAGGAACAGGACTTGGCTGGATTCCTGGGCCAGCACCTGCTCGATCGCACCGAGATAGACCTCGGTCTTTCCGCTGCCGGTGACGCCGAACAGAAGATGTGGAACGAAGCCCCGCGCCGCCGCCAGCGCCTGGATCGCCTCCGCCTGTTCCGCACGCAACGTCGGACGCACCTCCGGCGGGCACGGAGCCACCGACGGAGACGCGGCGGCGTCGATCGGGGCGGACTTCCGCTTCCCGGGCGGGCGCCGCAAGCGCGGCGGCAATGCCGGCAATGCGACCTGACCCCAAGCGTAGTGGTAATAGTCGGCGGCGAACCGACAGAGATCCAACCACTTTGGCGGAAGGTGGAGACCGTTCCATAACGGCTCCCCCAGCGGCCGCACACGCGCCGGATCGATCCCGCTTTCCGCGGCAAACCCGACGACGATCCCCACGTGCTTGCGCCGGCCAACCGGAACCGCCCGGACGGAACCGAAAGGAACCGGCAAATCCGGGAGCCGGTAATCGAGCGGTTGGTCGATCGGCAGATCGACGATGACCTGCGCGTACCGCATCCCACTCTCGATCAAAATATCGCGCACTTTCTCAAGATTCGCAGCTAACCCGTTCTTTTTACTGAAAGCCCGTACGGATTTTTCCAGGCAACCGGCACCCTGTGGATAACTATGTGGAAAAGCCCGGGGTAAGCGCGCTAACTCCTCGACAGGTCAGGAATTTGGCGGAATCCCCCCTCCCGGAGCATTCCGGAAAATCCCTTTACTTTCAATAGACTACCAAACAGATTCAGGGGGTTTGCCGCGTTTCCCGAGGGGAACGCCCTGAAATTCGGGCTTTCCCCAATTTTGTGCATAAGTCAAGAACAGGTCGCCGGCGGATCCGCCCCGATCAGGCGCCGCGGCCCCGCAACCGCCGGCTGTGTGCATGCACCGTTTCGACCAGCGCCGCTACGGCATCGGGATCGGTGAACTGCGAAATCCCGTGCCCAAGATTGAATACATGTCCATCCCAGGTGCCATCGCTGCGCTGCGGATCGCCAAACGAATCGAGGATCCGACAGGCCTCGGCGCACGCCGGGTCGGCACCGGCAAGCAATGCCATCGGATCCAGGTTGCCCTGCAGCGCACAGCGACCGCCGATCCGCGTACGCGCGCGGCCCAGGTCGACCGTCCAATCCACGCCCACGGCGTCGGCGCCCGTCTGTGCCAGGTCTTCGAGCCAAACGCCCCCGCCCTTCGTGAACACGATACACGGCACCCGCTCGCCGTCCGCCTCGCGCTGCAAACCCTGTACCACGCGCGCCATCGGATCGAGCGAAAACTCCCGGAAAGCGGGGGCCGCCAGGACGCCGCCCCAGGTATCGAAAATCATCACCGCCTGGGCGCCCGCGCGGATCTGGGCATTGAGATAGTCGGTGACGGCGCGAACGTTGACCTCCAGGATCCGCTGCATCAAGTCCGGCCGCCGGTAGAGCATCTCCTTGACGGTACGGAAGTCATCCGATCCACCGCCTTCGACCATGTAGCAGGCCAAGGTCCATGGACTACCGGAAAAACCGATCAGGGGAATGCGATCGGCCAGCGCACCGCGGATCGAACGGACGGCATCCATCACGTAGCGCAGCCGGTCTTCCGGATCCGGCGCCGCCAGCGCGGCAACATCCGCTTCGGAGCGCACCGGACGCGCAAACCGCGGCCCCTCGCCTTCCACGAAATGCAGGCCCAGGCCCATAGCATCGGGAACCGTGAGGATGTCCGAAAACAGGATCGCCGCGTCCAAGGGATAGCGATCGACCGGCTGCAAGGTCACCTCGGTCGCCAACTCCGGCGACTGGGCCAGCGCAAGGAAGCTGCCGGCGCGCTTGCGCGTCGCGTTGTATTCCGGGAGATAGCGCCCCGCCTGGCGCATCAACCAGATCGGGGTGTATTCGGTCGGCTGGCGCAACAGGGCGCGCAGAAAGGTATCGTTCGTAGGTTTCACGCGCCCTCGTTCCCGACTAATGGAAAAGCCCGATTTTCGCACGACGACGCTGCCGGTCTGGGCACGCCGGGATGGCAAATTTGTGGTTCTGTCGCTGCGCGTGCAGCCGGGCGCCAAACGCACCGTGGCAGCGGGTCCTTACGGCGATCGGCTGAAGATTGCCCTGCACGCCCCGCCGGTGGACGGCAAGGCCAATGCGGAACTGCTCCGCTTCCTCGGCGATGCACTGCGCCTGCGCCCCCGACAGCTCGCGCTCGCCGCGGGCGCGGCCAGTCGCGACAAGCAGGTCCGGATATCCGGGCTGGATGAGCCGGGCGGGTTGGCGGAACTGGCACCCCGGCTCTCCGCCCTCGATACGCACCAGGGCGCACCATAAAAAAAGGGCAGGCACAAAAGTGCGCCTGCCCTTCTCTACCGGGAAATCTCCGGCTTAGTGCTTCTTGGCAGCCTTCTTGGCAGCCTTCTTGGCGGCGTGGTGCATCATGCGATGGCCGTGACGATGGCCATGGCGATGACCGTGCGCGCGGGCATGATGACGGACGACATGGTGCGCGGCCGGCTTCTTGGCGGCGGCGGGCGTGGCAGCGTCGGCGGCATACGCGGTACCGGCGGCGAACATCGAGGCGATCATCAGAGCAAGCAGTTTCTTCATTTTGGCTTCCGTGGATTAATTTGAAAAATCCGATATCGTTCGCAGAGCGCCCCCGCCGAAATTGGCGGCTCAGCATTCTGCGCTCTGGAGCGATAACGTCGGAGCGCTCGCAGCCGTTGACAGAGGTCTTCGAAGGAACCCCCGGCGACGTCGCCGCTTCGGCAACTCCACCCCCTCATCGGGATCGGGATTGCGGATGCCCATGTCTAGAGCATGGTGCCGCAAGAGATCCGGGCCGATTATGCACCAAAATTGCGCGACTGCCGATATTTTGCGAAGAAGATGACGAATTTCGATGCCGATCCGATCGTCGCGATCGCCACCGCGCCCGGAAAAGGCGGGATTGGGGTGGTCCGCATCTCGGGACCCTCCCTCGAGCCATTCCTCCAGGGGGTGCTTGGGCCCGTCCGGGCCGCGCACCTGCGCCCTCGGGTCGCCTTGCATGCGGAGTTCCGGGACGACGAAGGCCGCGCCATCGACTCGGGACTTGCGCTGTGGTTTCCCGCGCCCCACTCGTACACCGGCGAATCGGTGCTCGAACTGCAGGGGCATGGTGGTCCCGCCGTGCTGCAGATGATTCTTGCCCGTTGCCTGCAGGCCGGGCGGGGCGTCGGCGCGCGGATCGCACGCCCGGGGGAATTCACCGAGCGAGCGTTCCGCAACGGCAAGATTGACCTGACGCAAGCGGAAGCAGTGGCCGACCTCATCGACGCCGGCACCGCCGCGGCCGCGCGCGGCGCCATTCGATCGCTGCAAGGAACGTTTTCCCGCGCCGTGGATGCGTTGGCGACCGATCTCCTGGAACTGCGGGCGCTGACCGAAGCCACGCTCGATTTCCCGGAGGAGGAGATCGAATTCCTGCGGGCGGCGGACACCCGACGCCGGTTGGCACAGGCGAGCGAGGCGCTGCGCGCGTTGCTGCACCGGGCGCGACAGGGAGCCTTGCTGCGCGAGGGTATCCATGTGGTGCTCGCCGGCTCACCCAATGTCGGCAAGTCCAGCCTGCTCAATGCGCTGGCCGGCGAGGAGGTCGCGATCGTCACCGAGCACCCGGGCACGACCCGCGACCGGATCGAGCGCAGGATCGCAATCGACGGAGTGGTATTGAATGTCGTCGATACTGCCGGGCTGCGGGAAACCAGCGATCCGGTCGAGGCGATCGGCATTGCCCGGACGCGCGGAGCGCTTGCCGACGCCGACATCGTGCTGCATCTCGTGGAGGACGGGGGACCCGACGATCCGGGGGAGGCGATGATTGTCGGCGGCGCCGGAGCGGGCGTTCCGGTACTCCGCGTTCGCAACAAGATCGATCTCACCGGTACGCTGCCGGGTCTTCGCGACGGATGCGTCCAGATATCGGCCCGGAGCGGAGCCGGGCTCGACGTGCTGCGGCGGGAGATTCTCCGGATTGCGGGGTGGGAGGGGACGAGCGAGGCAGGCAGCGAGACCACGTTTCTCGCCCGCGAGCGGCACCTGCACGCCCTCGAGCGCGCGCTTACGCACCTCGACGACGCGTGCGCGCAGGCGGATCGGGACTACGCGCTACCGGAGTTGATGGCCGAGGAGCTACGCCTTGCCGGGGAAGCCCTGGGCGAGGTCACCGGAGCGGTGACGCCGGACCAGGTGCTCGGCGAGATCTTCGGGCGGTTTTGTATTGGAAAATGACGGGCGGCGATCTTCGCCCGCATTCTTGGGAGGGCCTTGGCTTGCGACGCACCATTCACGATCTCCGTCGGCTCGCGGCGACCCGCAAGCTGGCCAGCCTCACCTGTTACGACGCGAGCTTCGCCGGCTTGCTGGACGATGCCGGGATCGACATCCTGCTCGTGGGCGACTCGCTTGGCATGGTCATCCAGGGCCACGCATCGACCCTGCCCGTCACCATCGGGGATGTCGCGTACCACACCCGCGCGGTCGCTCGCGGCACCCGCACCGCATGGATTGTCGCCGATATGCCGTTCGGCTCCTACCAGGCCAGCCCGGAGCAGGCCTTGCCCAATGCCGTCGAATTGATCCAGGCGGGCGCGGACATGGTGAAGATCGAGGGCGGCGAAGAGATGGCGGCAACTGTCGCGTTCCTGGTCGCCCGAGGAGTTCCGGTCTGCGGGCACGTAGGCCTCACGCCGCAGCACGTGCAGACGCTCGGTGGATACCGGATTCAGGGCAGGGATGCGGCCGTGGCGGAGCGGGTTCTGGCGGGCGCGCGCGCGCTGGAGGCTGCCGGCGCGGACATGCTGGTGGTGGAGGCCGTGCCCCATTCCCTGGCCGAACGCATCGTCGCCCAGCGTCGGTCGCTGGTCATCGGGATCGGGGCGAGCGCGACGTGCGACGGGCAGGTTCTCGTGCTTCATGACATGCTGGGAATCACCCCGGGCAAACGGCCGCGCTTCGTGAAAAATTTTCTTGCCGGCGGCGACTCGATCCAATCGGCGGTTCGGCGGTACGTCGACGCGGTGCGAAGCGGCGGGTTCCCCGGTCCCGAGCAGGTGTACCCCGACGAGGGCTGACGAGCGAAAAATGCGCCGTCATCCGCACGGGTGGGCAGGCGCCGTCGAGCGGAAAATATCTCTGGCATTCCGGGGAAGATTGGAGTAATTTTTGCGCGCGGTCGATTCCGGCGCTGCGAATTCCGGGCGTCTCCGGTGGGCGCGTGGCCTGCCGTTGCGGGGTCCGGGTCCGCCGTCCGGCCGGCCGTACCGATCGTTTGCGCGTCGCGGGCGCATCCCGCGTCAATTCGTTGGATGAGTTTGCGTATGCCGACTGGAACGGTGAAATGGTTCAATGAGACCAAGGGATTCGGGTTCATCAAACCCGACGACGGAAGTAGCGACGTGTTTGCCCACTACAGTGGGATCAAGTCCAAGGGGTTTCGGACCCTGAAGGAGAATCAGCGCGTCGAATATCAAGTGCAGCAGGGGCAAAAAGGCTTGCAGGCAGTCGATATCAACATCCTTTCCTGAGCGTTGGGGCGCGGTTCGCGGGCACGTGGCCGGGCCTCCTGCGATTTTGGGCGGCGCCCTCCTTCCGCCCGACATGCCGGATGGGGAGTGGCCCGGACCCGGGTTCCGGCCCGTCGGTGATGGGCCTTTCTTTCCTTTTCGCAACCACCACCGACCTACCATGACGCGGCGAGAACCCGATCCTCCCTCGACCGACTTTGCCATCACCTCCGTCAATGTTCCCGACCGGCTGGATATGCTCGACCTGCAAGGGCGGGCGCATGAGGATCTGCCGGCTCGCGGACGGATGCATCGCCGGCGGCGCGCGCGCATCTGGGTGGTGCGCCTCGTTGCGCTTGGGCTGCTCGGGTTTGTCGGATGGGAGAGCTCTCAGGCCGTCGGAGCCGCCCGGACGGAACTCTCGGCGACCGCAATCTCGCTCCGCCTGACCAAGGCGCTCGGCGTTCCGGTGCGCGTCGCGGATTCCCGGCTCCGGTTGTCGCCGACCCCCCACCTCGAGTTGGACGACGTGAGACTGGGAGACCAGGTCGCGATTCCCGCGATCTCCTTGCAGGTGCAAGTGCGGGATATCGGCCGGCTCCTGATCCAGCGGCGACTCGACTGGGGCGCCGGGGAGATTGCCCCCATGAGTCTGAATCCGGAGCAGGCGCGCTTCCTCCTGGGCCTGCTGCCGCGCCTGCCGGGCGCGCTCCCCGCCGACGTCGGTGCGCTGCGCTGCGCGGCGCTGGATCTGCCCGGGGCAATTCCCGGAGACAGCGCTCCCTGGGCGATGGTGGTACGCCGCAATGCCGGGGGCGGTTTCGATCGCGTCAAGCTGACACAAACTTCGGGGTCGGGTTCTCTGCAACTCGCGTTGGCGGCGCCGGCTCGGTCCGCACCGGACGGCGCGTTCGAGGCCATTTCCTTTCAACTGGACGGGACGAACGCGGCGCTTCCCACCGCGCCGCGCTACGCGTTGGACCGGGTTCGAGCGCAAGGGTCGATACAAGCCGACCGGATCGTGCTGGAATCGCTCGTGATCAGCGATCGGCGCGGCGGCCTAAGCGCGCGCGCGGTGGTGCTGCGGGATGCGGCGGGCTGGAAGCTCACGGGAACGGTCGACTCCGGACAGATGGATGTCGCCGCCATCCTGGGCGGCGCGGCGCCGCTGCTGGCGGGAACCGCATTGGTTTCCGGGCAGATTGCGGGGCGGGGCAACACGGCCACCGACGCACTGGTGGGCGTCACCTTTGTCGGCCGCATTTCGATGCACGACGGTACGCTCAACGGTGTCGACCTTGGGTACGCCGCAACCCATCCGGGTGGCATCCAGGGATCCGGAGGATCGACACCATTTCGTTCCGGCACGGCCATCCTGGATATCGGCCCCGGGGGAATTTCGCTACGCGATATCCGCCTGCGGGCGGGCGCCCTGGCAGTGGTGGGTGGGGTGACGGTCACGGACGACCGCCAGATCTCCGGGAATCTCTTTGCCGATCTGATCGACGCGATGCGTGCGCAGGCGCCCGTCCGCGTCGCCATCCGGGGGACGGCAACGCAGCCGAGCTTCGGCGGATGACCCCGGACCGCGCGGGCTTGGCGGCAATTGCCCGGCAGGCGCCGGAAGGGCGTGGAACGCCCCCTTCCGGCCGGATTACCGAATCGACGCCGCTCCGCCGGGAGCGCCGGCCTTGTAGTTGCGCACCGCAGCCAGTTGTGCGGTCAGCAGCGCAATCTCGGCCTCGACCTTGGCGATGTCAAGCTTGTCGAGGGCCGCGCGGTGAATTTCTTCGGCCCGCTTGAGCGCCTCCATTGCCTTGGCCTCGTCCAGATCCTTCGCGCGGATCGCGGTATCGGCCAACACCGTCACGATGGTCGGTTGGACTTCCAGTATGCCGCCGGCGACGAAAATGCGCTCATCGGTGCCGCCGATCGTGTGAATACGGACGACACCAGGCTTGATCCGCGTGATCAGCGGCACATGGCGGGGGTATACGCCGAGCTCGCCGTCTTCGCCGGGCAGCACAACGAACTCCGCCTGCCCGGAAAAGATCAGCTCTTCGGCGCTGACGACATCGACATGAATG
>JAJYBQ010000300.1 GCA_021778935.1 Pseudomonadota bacterium
TCCGAGCAGGACGAGGAAGGCCATGGGCATCGCGGAATCCTTTTGACGCCGCATCGGCGTGCCGGCGTGAGATGATACTGCGCGCTATGAACGGTTCAATCAACTCCGGCGAATCGCCGCGCAGGCGGCGATGCGCGGGGTCAACGCGGCGGTGGTCGGCCTGCTGGTGGCAGCGCGCTACAACCCGATCCGGACGATGTCGATCCGCGGTCCGGGGATTTCGTCGTCGCGCTGGTCGGGTTCGTGCTGCGGACCCGGCCTGGAAGGCGCCTCCGGCCGCAGGCCGCCGGCGCGCCGGCATCGATCTTTCGAAGGAAGCTGCGATGGAGATCCGTGTCGAACGGGATGTGCCCCGGATGAGCGAGACGCGTCAACTCTCGGCGGCAACCTACAACCTGATGCGAACCATGCTCGGGAAGGCGTCGGGTGTCGTGTTCGTGCCGATTCGCCGCATGCAGTTTCTCGCGATCGTGGACGCCGAGGAAATCGTATTCGTCGACCATCTCCGGAAAAACTGGGCGGCCGTCGCGTGGCGCGATTTCCGGCCCGGCCAGCGTAGCGCGCTCGACGCTGCGGTGCCGTATCAAGCGGTCTACTACCGGGAAGACGGGCCGAGTCTGATGCGGCGGTTGCAGGCCGAGTTCGGCCCAGCGCTTGCCGCCCTGGCCGCGAAGACATCGGTCGATGGGCGCCCGGCGCGCGTCCTCAATTTCGCCCCGCGCAAGGGTGGCGGGACGTCCTGACGGATCCCGGTCCGGCTCAGTCGTCGTCGCCGAGTTCCGGGTCCCACCCCTTGGCGCGCGCTTCCGCACGGGCCTTGCCGTAGATTTCCGCATGCCGGTTGCGCAGCGCCTCGGGAAGCCGGCTCGGCAGGTTGCCGTAGCGGTCCCACTCCGTATCGACGCGATCCATCAGCGTCTGCATGCGGCCGAGATCCCAGTTCCGGCAGTCCTCGTCTTCGGAGAGAAATCCGAAAACCCAGGCGTCAAGTACGACCCGCCCCAGTTGCGTGAGTCCGTGCTTGTCTTGGTGAAAGCCGACGTACGGCTCAACGCCGCGGTTTTTTCCTGCATTCATCGGGTCCGTCTCACATAAGGGAAAAGGTGCAGCGATCGGCCAGGGTTCGTATCGTAGCGCAGGGATGGGGAGCGCAGCGGCCCGGCCGCATGCTACGCCGTGCATGGCGTCACGTTCTGCGGCGGGATTCCTCGTCGTCCGGTTTGCCGGCGTAGGCATCCGCGAACGCGCGGAGCAGGGGGTCATTGACGGGGGGAAGACGATCGACGACGCGCTTGGCCCATTCGAAGTACTCCTGCCGGCGCGCCAGAGGCCAGCCGACCGGGGGCGCGTTGGCAACGTCCCGGAGATTACAGGTCTTGTCGGCCAGTTTCACGAGCGCAGCGCCGTTGCTGATGTGGGGCGCGTGTTCGATCTGCAATTCCTTGCGGCGCTGTTTGGGGAGGGTCTTGTCGTCCGTGACCTCCATGACGATGGATGCGACGATACCTCCGAAACGGCTGCGCAATTCGGCTTCCGTGGTTTCGGTGTCCTCGATGGTGTCGTGGAGAATCGCAGCCCGGAGCACGTCCAGGTCCGTGACGCCGCCGGTCGTCGCGAGCAGGTGGGCGAGCGCGATGGGGTGATTGATGTATGGCGATGCCTCGACATCCTTGCGGCGCTGATTCCGGTGGCGATCCGCGGCAAACATCACGGCCTCGAGCAGGTCGGTAGCGTCGGCGCTGCGGGTTTTGGGGTTCGCGTTCTTGATTTGCGTCGTCATGCGGCCTCTGTGTCCCCCCCGGGGAGTCTCTATGGTGTCCTCCGCGGCGCATCCGGATGACAGGGTGCGCCGGAGGGAAGACAAGGGCGTGCAATGTGCTCTGGAGAACATATTCGCTCCCCTTCCCGACCCGATCGGGAGCAGGACTCCAGCACGATCATGCCGGAAGCACCAATGAAAACGCCCAACTGAGAACAGTTGGGCGCTGAATTTTGTGGTGGCCAAGGGCGGAATCGAACCACCGACACAAGGATTTTCAGTCCTCTGCTCTACCGACTGAGCTACTTGGCCTTACCCGTACCGCTGCCCTCGGGCCGGGTGACGAGCGAAGCCCGGGATTATATCCCAGTCGGAAAATCCGGGCATCGTTTCCGGTCACCCGATACAATCGGTGAGCATGAACCCCCCTACGGAACCCCCGAGTACCGGTGCCGTGTGCATGTCGGACGTCGACGTCATCGTCATCGGAACGGGGTTGGCCGGTCTGACGACGGCGTTGGAACTCGCCGACCACCGCCGCGTGCTGCTGCTCGACAAGCAGGAGCTGGGGGCCGGAGCGAGCGACAAGGCGCAGGGCGGGATTGCCGCTTCGCTCGCTCCGCAGGGCGTGGAGTCCCACGTTCGCGACACGCTGATCGCCGGCGCCGGACTGTGCGACGAGGCGGCGACCCGGTTCATCCTGGAACGGGGCGGCGAGGCGGTCCAGTGGCTGATCGCGCAGGGGGTGCCGTTCACGACCGATCGCGCGCACGCCCACGAGTATCACCTGGGGCGCGAGGGCGGGCACAGCTGCCGGCGGATTTTCCACGTGGCGGATTCGACCGGGCACTCTCTTCAAGAGACGTTGATCAGATCGG
>JAJYBQ010000301.1 GCA_021778935.1 Pseudomonadota bacterium
CTGCAGATAGAGTCGGATTCCCGGCACGCCGGCGGCCGCGCGCTGGATGCGGCGGGACACCTCGAGGGCGGTCGCGTGCCGCTGCCCCGGAGGCTTCAGGTTGATGAGGAAGCGCCCGCTGTTGAGGGTCGGATTGATGCCGTCGATCCCGACGTAGGAAGTGAGCGACGTCACGTCCCGGTCCCGCAGGATGACGTCGGCAAGCGCCGCCTGGCGCCGCGCCATGGTGGCGTAGGAAACCGAGTTGTCGGCAACGCTGATGCCCTGGATCACGCCCACGTCCTGGACCGGAAAGAGGCCCTTCGGAATGCCGATGTACATCGCGAAGGTCAGCACGACGGTGAGCACGACCACCGCGAGCACGACCGGCTGGCGATCGAGCACCCAGGACAGGCCCCGCGAATACGCCGCCAAGGTCCGATCGAAGACGCGCTCGCTGAACCGCTCGAATCGGCTGGGATGGCGCTGCGCCCGGGCGCGCAGGAGCTTGGCGCACAGCATCGGCACGCCGCTCAGCGACACCACCGCGGACAGCAGGATGGTCACCGCCAAGGTGACGGCGAACTCGCCGAAGAGCCGTCCGATGACGCCGCCCATGAAGATCAGCGGAATCAGGACCGCGATGAGCGAAATCGTCAGCGACAGGATCGTGAAGCCGATCTGACCCGCGCCCTGGATCGCCGCCTCCCGCGGCGACATGCCGGACTCGAGATGGCGAACGATGTTCTCGATCATCACGATCGAATCGTCGACGACGAAGCCCGTTGCAATGATGAGCGCCATCAGCGACAGGTTGTCGATCGAGTAGTGCATCTCGTACATGATCGTCAGCGTTCCGATCAGCGACACGGGAACCGAGATGCTGGGGATGAGCGTTGCCGGCAGGTTGCGCAGGAACACGAAGATCACCGCAACGACGAGGGCCACGGCCAGCAGCAACTCGCGCGCCGCATCCCGCACCGACGCCCGGATTTGCCCGACGCTGTCCGAGACCACCGTGACCCGCATGCCCGCCGGCAGGGCCGATTCGAGTTCCGGCAGGCGGCGCATGATCTCGTCCACGGTGGCGATGACGTTCGCACCCGGCTGCCGCCGCACGTTCAACACGATGGCCGGCTGGCGATTGAACCATGCCCCCCGTTCGACATCCTCCGGGGCGACGCGCACCCGTGCGACATCCCGCAGGAACACCGGGGCACCGTTCTGATACGCGACCACCGAATTCAGATAGTCCTTCGGATCGGAAATCTGATCGTTGGCATTGATCGTGTAATCGAGTTCGGGGCCGTCGAAATTGCCCTTCGGCTGGCTGACGTTGATGTTGGCAAGATACGTCCGCAGATCGTCGATGCTGAGCCCGTAGGCGGCAAGCTTCTGCGGATTGGCTTCGACGCGCACGGCGGGTACGTTGCCGCCGGCCGTGGTCACGAGGCCGACGCCCGGCACCTCCGAAATCTTGGTCGCCAGGCGGGTGTTTGCGATGTCCTGCAGTTGCGTAAGCGACATCGACTGCGAAGTCACCGCCAGGGTGAGCACAGGCTGGTCGGCGGGGTTGACCTTGGCATAGATCGGCGGCGCCGGCAGGCCGCTGGGCAGAAAGCTGTTGGCCGCGTTGATCGCCTGCTGCACGTCCTGCTCCGCGACATCGAGGCTCAGCGAAAGGTCGAACTGCAGCGTGATGACCGAGGCGCCCTCCGAACTCGTCGACACCATCTCCTGCAGGCCGGGGATCTCCCCGAGCTGCACCTCCAACGGCGCCGTGACGCTGGTGGCCATCACGTCCGGGCTTGCCCCCGGATAGAAGGTCTGCACCTGGATCGTCGGGTAGTCGACGGTGGGCAGCGACGAGACCGGCAGGATCTTCATCGCAACCGCGCCGACGAGGACGATGGCGATCATCAGCAGCGACGTCGCCACCGGCCGCGTGATGAACAGGCGGGAGAGATTCATCGGCGCTGGGGCCCGGCGGTCGTCAGGAAGCCCGTGCCGGCGGATGGGGTGCGCCCGCCGCCGATCCGGTCCCGCGCGTCGGCGCGGGCTGTGTTGCCGGTGCCGTCGCCGGTGCGGGCCGGATCTTCGCGCCGTCGTGCAGGCGGTCCAGGCCGTCGGTGACGACCCGCGCTCCGGCGGCAAGCCCCGACCGGACCACCGTGTACCGCCCGTTGCCCGGACCGACCGTGATCTTGCGCACCGATACGGTGTCATCGCGATTCACGACGAATACGTAGGTGCCGGGAGCGCCGGTCTGGATCGCCGGGGTGGGCACCAGAACCACGCCATGCAAGGTATCTACGGTCAGCGTCACGTTGACGAACTCGTTCGGGAACAGCGCCTCGTCGCGGTTGGGCGTCATCGCGCGCAGCGTGAAGGTTCCGGTTGCGGTCGCCATCTGGTTGCTGATCGCATAGAGCGTGCCGGTGGCGATCTGCTCCTGGTCCTCGCTGTCGTAGATCGCCACCGGCAGCTTGGCGCCGGTATTGAACCGCTGCACCACGTCGCCCAGGGCGTTCTGCGGAATGCTGAACTCGACGGTGGTGGGCTTCATGGTCGTGACGACGACCAGCGCCGGCTGGCTCGAGGCGGTGACGAAATTGCCAACGTCGACGAGGCGCAGGCCGACCCGCCCGGCAAC
>JAJYBQ010000302.1 GCA_021778935.1 Pseudomonadota bacterium
GGCGCCAGGAAGCGGCCGCAACTGGGATTACCGGTATTGCTGGGTGCGCGACGCGTATTTCGTCATCCAGGCCCTCAACCGGCTGGGCGACACGCGGACGATGGAGGGGTACATCGGCTTCGTTGGTGACATCGTCGACGAGATGGGGGACTCCGATCTGCAGCCCGTATTCGGAGTCACGCGCGCGCGGGATCTCGACGAGCGCGTGGCCGAGGGTCTACGGGGTTATCGCGGTTTCGGACCGGTGCGGATCGGTAACCAAGCCTACCGGCAGGTGCAGAACGACGTCTACGGCAGCATCGTACTCGCGTCGACGCATGTGTTTTTCGACCAGCGTCTGGTGCTGGCGGACCAGGACCGTCTGTTTGGGCAGCTCGAGGCCGTGGGCCGCCGCGCCGCGCTGGACTTCGCCAGTCCCGATGCCGGGCCGTGGGAGATTCGCCATGCCACGCGGGTGCACACGTTTTCCAGCGTGATGTGCTGGGCCGCCTGTGATCGCCTGGCGCGGATCGCCGAGCGCATCGGCAAGGAGGATCGCAGTCGGTATTGGCGGCAGCAGGCCGATGCCATGCATGCAGTGATCGTCGCGCGCACCTGGAGCGAGTCGATGCAAAGCTTCGTCTCGACGTTCGACGGCGACGACGTGGACGCGACCCTGTTGCTTCTCCATGAACTGGACTTCCTGGCCGCCGACGATCCCCGTTTCGTCCGCACCGTCGAGGTGGTCGGGAGCCGGTTGGCGCGGGGCGACCTCCTCTACCGCTACGACAGCGACGACGGATTCGGGCGGCCCGAAACCGCGTTCGTGATCTGCGCATTCTGGTACATCAATGCGCTGGTAACCGTCGGTCGCAAGGCCGAGGCGCGCACCTTGTTCGAGCGCATCCTGGGGCATCGCAATCCGCTCGGCCTGTTGTCGGAGGACATCCACCCGACGACGGGCGAGCTGTGGGGCAATTTCCCGCAGACCTATTCGATGGTTGGTCTGATCGGCGCCGCCGTGCGCATCAGCGTTTCCTGGGAGGACGCATTCTGATGGGCGGCGCCCCCGGGGCGGACGTTCCGACGCGGTTTCCGCCGCACGAGACCGCCTGGTTTTTTGATGTCGACGGCACGCTCGCGGAGATGATGCCGGCGCCCGAGATGGTGCGGGTCGCCCCCGGGGTTGCCGAGCGGCTGATGATGCTCTTCGGGATGTCGCAGGGCGCGGTCGCGGTCGTGAGCGGCCGGTCGCTGGCGTCGATCGACGCGCTGCTCGCCCCCCTGGTCCTGCCGGCTTCGGGGCAGCATGGCGCGCAGCGCCGCAATGCGGACGGCGCGCTGCGTGACGGCGGCACGGGTTCTGCGTCCCTGGCGGCGGCACGCCGGCGGATTGTGGCGTGGGTGGATGAGAACCCCCCGGCCCGCGTCGAGGACAAGGGACAGGCGATCGCCATCCACTATCGCGCGGCGCCCGAGTTCGCCGAGGCGGTGCGCGCGTTCGCGCAGGACCTGGCGAGCGCGGACCGCACCCTTCGCACCCAGCCCGGAAAGATGGTGGTGGAAATCCTGGACGCTGCACACGACAAAGGGGCCGCGATCCGGGCGTTTCTCGCCGAGCCGCCGTTTCGCGGCCGCCGCCCGGTGTTCGTCGGCGACGACCTCGGCGACGAACCCGGATTCGAGGCGGTCAATCGCGCGGGCGGCGTGTCGATCAAGGTCGGCAACGGGCCGACCGCGGCGCAATACCGGCTACCCGATGTGCCGGCGGTGCAAGCGTGGTTGGCAGCGCTGGTCGCCTAGTCAGTAGCGCAGCCGTCCGGCCGTGGAGGATGCCGAGCGGATCGGGACGACCGTCGAGCCGCCGCCGCGGCTTGCCGACAGCACGCGCCGGCGCATGCGCATGCCGGCCGCGTCGAGCAGCATGCGCCCCGCCCATCGATAGACATTGAATTCCTGGATCAGCGCGCGCATCAGGCGCATGCGCGCGCGCTGTTCGGGCAACGGCATTTCGAGCGCGACATGGAGCGCCATCGCACACTGGTCGATGTCGTACGGGTTGACGATCAGCGCCTCCGGCAGTTCGCGGGCGGCGCCGGTGAACCGGCTCAGCACCAGCACGCCGCGCTCGTCGTCGCGGCAGGCGACGAACTCCTTCGCGACCAGATTCATGCCGTCGTGCAGGCTGCTCACATAGCAGACGTCGGCGGCACGGTAGTGCCGATATACCGATTCGGGGTCGTGGTGCTCCACCTTGAGCAGGATCGGCGGCGGCCCGTCGCCCGCAAACCGGGCGTTGATCCGGGTCGCCAATGCGCGCACCTGCACTTCGAAGGCCTCATATTCGGGAATGCTCGAACGCGACGGTGCCGCGATCTGGATGAAGGTGAACTTGCCGATCCACTGCGGTTCGATCTCCAGCAGGCGCTCGACGGCGCGGAAGCGCTCGATGATGCCCTTGGTGTAGTCGAGCCGGTCGACGCCGATGCCGAGCAGGTGCAGGGCGGGCAGCCCGTTCTTGCGGCGGATCTCGGCGCGGCAGCTCTCCACCGGATCCCGGCGCGCTTCGGGCGCCGGCGGCCATTCGATCGAGATCGGGTAGCGCTTGACGGCGGTCTGCTTGCCTCCGTACGACACGGTGAGGGTTT